>CAYRAW010000192.1:0-6162 GCA_964422225.1 uncultured Roseburia sp. | reverse complement strand
AAGTTCATGTACACGCTACTGGAGCTGAAATCCGGATTAATGGAAACAGAGTTCAGGATCAGTTTGGAAGAGTTCATGATGGTAATATGTCAGCATCTTAAAATTAATGCAGATAAAATAGACCAGACATGGACCAGAAATATGATCAGAAGTGACAAGGATATAGCAGATATTTGTGTATCCAGCGTAGATATCGTATCGAGGAAGACACTACTCAAAAATCATCCATTTGTGGAAGATGCAGAGGAAGAACTGAAGCAAATTGAAAAAGAAGAAGAGGAGAATGCCAAAAAGGAAGAACAGGCAATGTATGGTGATGCATTCAAGGGTAGTAAAGAGAAAGATCAAAAGGACCCGCAGGAATTAGAAGATGTGTGATGAGGTGACAATATGCCGGGGCGTGACTACTGGAAAAAGCGTATGGAAACAATGGAAGAACAATCGCATAAAAAAGGGACAGAATACGCTGAGTTTGCTCAGAAACAGTTTTATAGGGCTGAGAGGAATATCGACCGGGAGATTGCCAAGTGGTATGGAAAGCTGGCAGATAATAACGGTCTTAGTTATTCTTCGGCAAGGGAGTTACTTCGTAAAGATGAACTTGAAGAATTTCACTGGAGCGTTGAGGAATACATTAAAAAGGGAGAACTGTCAAACTATACAGACCAGTGGAATGAAAAATTGAAAAACGCATCTGCCAAGGTACATATCAGTAGATTGGAAGCCATGAAGTTACAGATGCAGCAGGAATGTGAAGTCCTATATGGTAATCTTCATGACGCACTGGATGATAAACTCAGGGATATATATACAGATGGATATTATAGGTCCATATACGAAATACAGAAAGGGTATGGAGTAGGAAGCGCTTTTAACCGGCTGGATACTAGAAGAATTGAGACTGCTGTTAATTCTGCATGGGCGCAGGATGGACGTAATTTTTCAGATAGAATATGGAAAAATAAAAATAAACTGATCAATGAACTGAACAAAGAATTGACGCAGGCTATTATCTTAGGTGGCAATTATCAGGATGCTATCAAGAAATTAACAAAACGTTTAAATGTATCACAGAGTAATGTAAGTAAATTAGTATACACAGAATCATCGGCGATATATTCAAAGAGTCAGAAGGATTGCTATAAAGAACTTGCTATACGAGAGTTTGAGATTGTAGCAACGCTGGACTCTTTAACATCTGAGATATGCCGGGAAATGGATGGAAAGCACTTCCCAATGTCACAATATGAAGTAGGCAAAACGGCGCCGCCATTTCATCCGAATTGCAGAACATGTACTGCACCATATTTTGAGGATGATATAGAATATAGTAAGAGGGCTGCCAGAAATAGCAAGGGTAGGACTTACCTGGTTCCGGCAGATATGACATATCCTGAATGGAAAAAGACATTCGTTGATGGAGATATGGAAGATTATGAGGAATCAGATGAAGATTTTGATCAAAAAGCGGGTGACGCACTTGTAGATATTGGGGAAAGTAGTACAATAGTATCAAGGAATATAAGTGGTGCAAGAAACCCATATGGAAATAAAGCAAAGGAGCATGCAGAACGGTATTATGCTTCGGTAAGAAAAATGACTACTGACGTAGACAGAATAACAGATGCGACAGGGATAGATAAAAACAAGATTAGGGAAATAAAGAATTATATCTTTATGGAAAAGCATGATCTTGGAGGTGCTGAAAAAGAATACTTTGATCCGGATTATATGATGGCTGAATCATGGAGAAGGTTGATTGATGGAAAACCAGAAAAGCATGACTTGACTTTATTGAATCATGAGATAATGGAACGTGAGCTGATCCAGAAAGGAATGAGTCAGCAGGAAGCACATATCATTACGGCAAAAAAGTATAATTATGATAAGGAGGCGCAGGAGTTCTATGGTAAAATTAAAAAATATCGTAAAGAGTAATAATATGATTCAATGCGATATTTATCCTGAGGATAGCAAAGAAAAAGGATTTGTAATTGTGAATATTACTACGGGAGAACTTGAAAGTTATGTGCTTCCTAAGGAATATGAATGGTGCAGGAATCATTTGCAGCATGCAAAGAAGGCATTACTGGATATGGTAAAAGCAGATAAGATGCAGGATGAGAAAGTAGTAATGTGGTGCTGATAGCATAGTTGCACCGGTGCAACTGAATAAATTACGTTAAAAAGAACACTTGGAGACAGGTGTTCTTTTTATATGCCCAAAACCTCATGGCGTTTAAAAGGTCGGTAATTTGCCATACGCAAGGCGTTTAAAAGGCGTGCTGCAGTGGAGACACCACGTTTAAAAACAGTGCAGGGAAAGGAGAAACATGGATTTTTTAAAAGATGTACTGGGTGAAGAGTTGTTCGGACAAGTAGCAAAGGTAATCAAGGAACACAATGAAAAGCCTGAAAATAAAGAAAAACAGGTAAATATTGTGAATCTGGCAGCAGGAGAATATGTGGGAAAAGGAAAGTACGATACCTTATCTGCTGAGAAGACTAATCTGGAGACACAGATCAAAACGCTTAACACTACAATTGGCGAATTGAAGAAAGGAAATCAGGATAATGCAGAGCTCCAGACCAAGATCACCAATTTGGAAAATGATCTGAAGAATCAGCAGCAGGAAAATATCAAGACTTTGAAGAATTATGCTTTAAAGGAACAGCTTTCTAAGTCCGGTGTACTAGATCCGGATTATTTGATTTACAAGCATGGTGGTATTGATAAGTTTAATTTCGATAAGGAAAACAATCCGATCGGAGTGGATGATGTATTGAAGCCATACAGGGAAGATACGAACATGGCGCATCTTTTCAAACAGGAAGATAAGCAAAATTATAAGCCTGCAAGTGGCGGCGCAGGACCTATAAAGAATCCATTCGCCAAAGAAAGTTACAATATGACGGAACAGGCAAAACTGTTCAAGAGCAATCCTGAGCAGGCCAGAGTAATGGCAGCGGCAGCAGGAGTAGAAATTTAAGGAGGATAGTTTTTTATGGCAATTACAAAAATTTCAGACGTAATCGTTCCGGAACTGTTTAACAAGTATGTGATTAACAGAACGATGGAATTATCTGCTTTCTTTCAGAGCGGCATTGTAGTTAATTCCCCGGAATTTGATACATTGGCAAGTGAAGCGGCAAGAACGCATAATATGCCATTCTTTGAAGACCTTCAGGGAGAGTCTGAGGCAACCTTAGAAGATGTAAAAATGACACCAGCTAAGATCGGTTCCAACAAGGATGTATCTACTACGATTTTAAGACAGAAGATGTGGGGGTCATCGAACCTGGCAGCAGCATTGGCGGGTGCTGATCCTGCAAAAGCAATCGGGGATCTGGTCGCAGCATATTGGGCAAGAGATATGCAGAAAGAACTGATTGCTATCCTTACAGGTGTGTTTGGAACAATTCCAGAGGTGTCTGAACCATCAAAGGCAGCAGAGACAAGAATGGCAGACCATATTCTTGATCTGACAGGTGGAAAAACAGAAGCAGCAAAGATGATAGGTGCAAGCCCATTCATTGATGCATGCCAGCTTTTAGGTGATGCACAGGCACAGTTATCAGGTGTGGCTATGCATTCTGCTACAAAATCTTATTTAAAGAAACTCAATCTTATCCAGACAGAAAGAGATTCAACATCTGTAGAGTTCGATACCTATCAGGGAAGACGCGTGACTGTTGATGATGGTTGCCCGGTTACAAGTGATGGAGTATATACCACGTATCTATTTGGAAATGGAGCGATTGCATACGGTAATGGTAATCCGGTAGGTCATGTTGCAACGGAAACAGACCGTGATAAGCAGACTGGCGGCGGTGTAGATTATCTTATTAATAGAAAGGCATTTATCCTGCATCCACGAGGAATTGCTTATACAGGTGCTGTACGTGCACATGTAGAGACACCATTAAGAACGGAGCTTGCTAACCCTGCAAACTGGAATCCTGTTTATGAGCCGAAGCAGCTTAGAATTGTGGCAATCAAGCACAAGATCGGATGATGCTTATGGATGAGCAGATCAGCAGATTAAAGCAACTGCTTGGAATAGAGACTGCGGATAAGGATTTCGCAGTCTCATTTGCACTCGATACTGCAAATGAGTTGATAATGAATTATTGCCATATATCTGAAATACCGGATGGACTGTCAAATACGGTATTGCGCATTGCAATGGATATATACAGAAATGAACAGCCGGGGGAAAGTGGAGTACCACAGGCTGTTCTTTCTGTTAAGACAGGTGATACGCAGACCAATTTTGGCACAGTACAGACTGCAGGATATGGTGAATTATTAAGAGACTATAAGAAGCAGCTTAACAGATACAGGAGATTGGAGTTCTGACATGAATATGAATAAGATGTTCGATATGCACAGGGAAGCCGTAGAGATGCTGTATTTGGATAGCTGCAATATTTATGAATATCAGAATGTAAAAGATCCTGAGACGAAGATATCAAAGAAGCAGGAAGTACTGATACAGGAGGATATACCATGTAAACTGTCATATTCAAGCATTGACACGGCACCTGTTAGTGATGGAGCAGCTCAGAGAAATATCATTGCGAAGTTGTTCATTTCCCCGGAAACGGAGGTTAAGCCGGGAAGCAAACTGGTAGTTCTTCATAATGGGGAAAATACTGATTTTGCAAGTTCCGGTGATCCGGGGATATATCCAGATCACAAGGAGATTATGCTGAAATTGTTTGAGAGGTGGGCTTAATGGCTACAGACTATAGGCAGTTGATAGAATTAAGGGATAAATTAGAAGCACTTTCAAAGGAAAAAAGCAGTCAATTCTGTGATGAGTGTGTTAAGGAGCTGGCAGCAAGACTACTTGCAAAGACTATCCGGCGAACACCTGTGGGAATGGCACCTGATAGCTACGATATTGTAGGTGGAGAAAAAATTAAAAAAAGCAAAGAAGAAATGAAGGAGGTCAGGAAAAAGAGGAGGGAAACTGTAAAAGTAAAGGGAGATAGGGGCAGAAGCCAAAAATTTTTGACAGCAGATGCGGCAAGAAATCAGAAGTATTGGTCTGGTTATAGTGGTGGTACATTAAGAAAAGGCTGGACAACTACGCCTGTCAGTACACGTGGAACCAGCCATAATATTGATGTGATCAATCAGGTACCGTATGCATCTTATGTAGAATATGGACATAGCCAGGAACCGGGACGCTATGTGCCTGCAATTAATAAGAAACTGAAAAAGAGCTGGGTACGTGGGCAATTCATGCTTACGGATTCTGCAAAGGAAATAAACAGGAAAGCCCCACAGATTGTACAGACAAAACTCAATAAGTTTTTGCAGGAGGAGTTAAAGTGATGTTACAGGAGATAAAGATAGGAATAGCACAGTCGCTGGATAAGGAATTTGAGAATATGAACGTTTATACAGATAATATCAGGCAGGGGCTGGATGTTCCGTGTTTTCTGATAACACCATTGATCTCTACTGAGAATGAGCTGCTTGAAAACAGATATGAGAGAAGTTATCCGTTTATGATCCAGTATTTCCCCAAAGAAGATGCATATCAGGCAGAATGTGCGGAGGTACAGGAGAAGCTGTTTAATTGCCTGGAATATATCAATGTGAATGAAAATGTTGTCAGAGGAACAGATATGAGTGGACGTATCGTGAATGATATTCTGAATTTTGAAGTTACATATGATCGTATGATATGGAAAGTAAGAAAGCCAGAAGAAAGTGAACTGATGCAGGCGCTGGAGCAGCATATCCAGGAGAAGGAGTGATAAGAAAATGGCAAAAGTAGCGCAGATAGAATCACCGAAGTATACAAAGAAGCAGATCATGAAAGCTGCTAAGCTATCAAAGTATGCAGATGCTGTGCAGGCATTGTTGGAAGATGATAGATTGTATACGATGCAGGAAGTAGAAGAAATAATTGACCAATTCATGAAAGGTGAGGTGAAATAATATGGCTTTAGGTGGCGGAACATTTACAACTATGAACAAGCTGATGCCTGGAACCTATATTAATTATGTGAGTGCATCCAGAGCGAATGCATCGCTTTCGGCACGTGGTATTGCGGCATTACCCATTAAATTAAAGTGGGGTAAGGACAAGACTGTAATTTCAATGGATGCGGAAGATTTTCAGGATGAAGCAATGGAGGTATTTG
>CAYRAW010000191.1:0-6168 GCA_964422225.1 uncultured Roseburia sp. | reverse complement strand
CTTCTCAATAAAGAATCCACAGATCAGTGCCATAAAGATAAAGCCGATGAGATAACCGCCTGTAGGTCCAAAGAGCTTACCTGCACCGGCTGTAAATGCTGCAAATACAGGAAGCCCTACCAATCCAAGTAATAAATAGATACAGTAGCTTATTGTTCCTCTCTTCATCCCCAGAACATAAATTGCAAAATAAACTGCCAGATTCGTCAGGGAAATAGGAACCGGGCTTACCGGAATTGCCAGGGATAAAGGTCCCAAAATACAGGTAACTGCTGCCATAACGCCGATCAGTGCCATTGTCTTTGTCTTGCCGGTGGATGCACCTGCTGTTTTTACTTCTGTGTTTGTGCTCATATTAATAACCATACCTTTCCGTAACCTGAAAATTTGCGTGTGAAAAATCTTCCATATATGGATTTTTTACACTAATCTCCTTATTCAAAAACTCTCATTGTAAACTTATTACGCAACTAATAGTTTACAATGAGAGTCGTTAATTGTCAACTTGATTATTTATACAGGTTAACATTAATCAGTGTCCGTACTTGTTTTTTACAAACAGTTGTACTTCATAAGGCTTGAGATAATCTTCACGTTCTCCTTCAAGCAGATTATAGGTATCATTTAAGTGATATACTTTATCCTCATCTGTATGATTGATCACAAAGAGCCATATCTGACCATCACTTTCTCTGGTCATCAGCTCTACACCGTCCTGTGCAGTACCCAGTCTCTCAACATCACTTTCCTGTGTAAAGTACTCTACCAGCTCATCCATCAGGTCTGCACCCGGTTGTGTACCTACATACCATGCCTTACCCTGTCCATAAACATTCTCTGTCACTGCCGGAGTCTGCTTATAGAAGCTTGTTGTGTACTCTGCGATCATCTTCGCATCTGTAAGTGTAATAATATCTGCCCATTTTGAGACCGGATATTCCTTCTTACCAAAGAGTACCTGGCAATCTTTTGCGAGAAGGCAGTCATACTCCGGAATCTCTATGCCACACAGATCTCCTAATCTGCCCGGTAGTTCTCTGTCTGTCATACAGATATTATTGGCATCCTTGACACCGGCACGCATATCCAGAACCAGATGCCCACCTGCCTCTACATAATCTATATAGTGCTGTTCCAGCTCGGGTGTCATAAGATACTGCAATGGCGCAATAACCAGCTTATATTGTGCCAGATCATCACTGTCCTGTACGAAATCTACAGGAATTTTCTTATCATAAAATGCCTTATAATATTTCTTCAAATGCTCTACATAACGCAGATCCGGATGATTAGGCTGAATCTGGAATGCATAGTTTTGTCTGAAGGAATGAACTATTGCTACCTGCGGTCTGGGCATAGTTCCTTCGAACTCTTCCATATGTGGAGCAAACGTATGGATCAGCTTCTTAGCTTCCTCATAAGTTCTGCCCGGTCTGCCACTATGCCCCAGAATTCCATGCCAGTACTGCTCTGTACCCATAGCACAGGCTCTCCAGCGGAAGAATACCACGGCATCTGCACCATGCGCTACAGACTGCATAGCCCATACTGACATCTGACCGGGGTCCAGTGCTCTCGCCATGGTTCCCCAGCCGGCAATTCCTGCCTGCTGTTCCATGATCCAGAATGGTTTCTTCTTATAGCTTCTGATCACATCATGGCTGGCTGCAATATCACTGTCTGGCTGATGAGGCTGTTCCTGCCAGTAACCTGCAGGATAGATATCATTGGATACAAAATCCAGCAGCTCACCCAGATCATAATAATTTACCTTATCATCAAAACACATATAATTATGTGTAATGAAATGATTCGGGCAATTCTCCCTGATAATATCTGCCTGCCATTTGGCAAAATCAACAATCAGATCAGAGCAGAAGCATTTCCAGTCCAGCATGGCAGAGGGATTCTCACCTACTGCGGTGATCAGCGGTGTGCTGATCTGGGCAAAGGAATTATAGCCCTGACTCCAGAATGCAGTACCCCATGCATCATTCAAGGTTTCGATATCGCCATATTTCTTCTCTAACCACTGCTGGAAACGTGCCTTACAGGAATCACACATGCACAGATCCCCATGGGAATTACCCAGTTCATTGTCGATCTGCCATCCGATCACACCCGGATTATTGGCGAATCTTTGTGACATGTGTGTCACAAATCGTTTGATATGGACACGATATGTCGGATTGGACTGACAGTCATGATGTCTGCCGCCAAAGTGTCTGACACGCCCCTGTGTATCAATCGGCTGTATCTCTGGATTCTTCTCAATGATCCATGCAGGCGGTGCTGCCGTTGGTGTACCAAGAATTGTCTTGATCCCATGTTTGTCCAGAAGTGCTATGGCTTCCTCCAGCCATTCAAAATGGAACTCGCCTTCTCTCGGCTCCATCTTGAACCATGAGAACTCTGCCATTCTTACAACCTGTATCCCCATCTGTTGCATTAACTCAGCATCTGTCTCCCATCTTTCTCTTGACCAGTGCTCCGGATAGTAATCCACCCCAAAATGAATTCCCATAATCATACCTTCCTTTTTATAATTATACTCTCTTTACAAGATTCTCTACTAATTTTGCTGAATGTGCAGCTGCTGCACGTTCAAATTCCGGATAATCCATATGTGCACTTCCATCTGCCTTGTCAGAAATAGCACGAATTACCACGTAAGGAATTTCATTGAGGAAAGCTGCATGTGCAATGGCTGCGCCTTCCATCTCTGTACAGGAACCACCAAAAAGGTCAATGAGCTTATTCTTGATCTCTTCTCCTGAAATGAACTGATCCCCACTGAGAACTCTGCCTTCATATACATTGATGTCTGGATTTACTTCCCTGCATACCTCAATTGCCGCCTCTACCAGCTGTCTGTCAGCCTTGAAGAAGGACTCCTTCATCTGTGGAATAATGCCCTGCTTATAGCCAAGTGCTGTAACATCCATGTCATGCTCACACGCATCTGTAGATACTACGATATCCCCAATATTGATCTCTGCACGGAGAGAACCTGCCACACCTGTATTGATGACTGCATCTACCTGAAAGAGATCTGCAAGTATCTGTACACAGATTCCCGCATTCACTTTACCGATACCACACTGCACGATGACAACATCTTTACCTCTTAGTGTACCTTCATAGAACTTCATGGAAGCCTTCTCTACGATATTCTTCACATCCATTTGTTCCTTGAGAACTTCTACTTCCAGCTCCATTGCGCCGATAATACCTATTTTCTTCATCTTTATCTTTTTACCTTTCTGTTAACATCTCTACTCTGGATAAACAAGTCTGTCAGGTTTAATATCATACAACACATTGTCCAAATAACGCTTTGCCAGATAGTTAGCCATACCCAGATTCATATCCAGATAGTTACCGCAGTCTTTGGGTGATGCTCCCGGTACTTCGCCCTTGAAATCTCTGATGAATTCATACATTTCGACCATCAGGGGAATAATGTCCTTTGACTCATAATCTCCTGCCAGCAACAGATAGAATCCCGTCCGGCAGCCCATTGGTCCAAAATAAATCGTCTTAGAACCATATTCTGCATGGTTTCTCAGGAAAGTCGCAGCCAGATGCTCAATCGTATGCATCTCTGCTGTGTTCATGACCGGTTCTTCATTAGGAGAAGTCATTCTCAGATCAAACGTAGTGATCGTGTTTTCTCCTACCTTGTCCTTTCTTGATACATAGACACCCGGTTGTAATTTAATGTGATCAATTGTAAAACTTGCTATCTTTTCCATTTTCATTTCTACCTTTCTATATATTTATGCGAGTTTTAATGCTGCCATCTGCTTATGATAGATCACCTTGAAATAAATCATTTCGATGATTGCCGTGATACTCCAGGAGAATACATACAACAGATACAGTGATGGAATTGTCTTAAAGTATGCAAATATCGTATACACCCAGATAATTCTGAATACACAGGAGCCCATAATGACAATGATCGTTGGTACTACGCTCTTACCAAGCCCTCTGGAGGCTGCGATGGTGGCATCCATAAATGCTGAGATACAATAACTGAAGCCCATAATTCCCAGTCTCTTCATACCGGCATCAATTACCGCCTGCTCTGTTGTGAATATTGACAGAAACTGTGTGCCAAATATTTCAAGAGCCACTCCGATCACTAATCCAATACCGAAAGAGTATGCCAGACTGACAAAATAGCTGTTCCGCACTCTTTCTTTATTGCCGGCTCCATAGTTCTGACCTATGAAACTGCTGCACGCTGTATAAAAAGCTGCCATCACATCATATACCAGACCGTCTGCATTGGCAGCTGCGGAATTGCCTGCCACCATTGTTGCATCAAAACTATTCACACCAAACTGGATAAACAGGTTTGCGACCTGGAAAATACCATACTGGATCGCGGAAGGTACACCAATACTTAGAATCGTTACTGCCTTTTGCCTGTTTGGTTTAAACATTGACAGGCGAAGTCCATATATTTCCTTTGTCATAAAAAGTGCACGCAGGATCAGTATGGCTGAAGTATACTGTGAAATGATGCTTGCCAGCGCCACACCTGCTACATCCAGCTTACATACAATGACAAAAAACAAGTTTAATATAATATTGATAACACCCGCCGTTGCCAGATAATACAGCGGTTTCCTCGTATTACCCACTGCGCTGAATACAGCATTACCATAGTTATAGATTGCCAGTGCAGGCATACCCAGGAAATAAATGCGCAGATATAATGCTGCACCCTCGATCAATTCATCCTTCGTATGCAGCAATTCCAGAATTCCATTGGCAAAGAGTAACCCGATCGCCATGATGAGAATACCTGTCAAAAGACAGATAATTGCTGCTGTGTGCGTCGTTTCCTGCACATCTTTTTCTTTCCTGGCTCCATAGAATCTGGCTACCAGCACATTGACACCGCCTGACATTCCGATAAGAAGTCCCGTGAATAAAGTAACCAGCGTTGTTGTAGAACCGACCGCTCCCAACGCAATAGAGCCTGCAAAACGTCCAACAACGGCTACATCTGCCATGTTGAACAATACCTGTAGTACATTCGAAATCATCAAAGGAAAACTGAAAACAAGCATCTGTTTCCAGAGATTTCCTTTTGTTAAATCCTGTTCCATGATAATCTCCATATCTTTCAGTAATATATCTACATTTGTAACTATTCAGAATAGTTACTGTGTTTTAGACAACCACATTTCTCTCCTCACCGTCTAAAAAGCTCTTAATGTTCAGATATACTTCCTTCGCGCAGCGTGTTCTGGCTTCATTACTGCCCCATGCCATATGTGGTGTAATGAACAGTTTCGTGCTGTCCTTGATCTGTGCCAGTGGATTATCTGCCGCAATCGGCTCTTTATTTAATACGTCCAGACCTGCTGCTGCAATCTCTCCTGTGGTCAGAGCATCATACAATGCCTGCTCGTCCACAACCGGTCCTCTTGCCACATTGATGAGAATTGCTGTCTTCTTCATCTTGGCAAAAGCCTCTGCATTCATGATATTCTGTGTTCTGTCAGTAAGTGGACAATGCAGAGAAATGATATCCGACTGTGCAAGTAATGTATCAAAGTCTACACGTTCATATTCTGTTGTATTGTTATTACCGGATGCAGAATAGAAAATTACGCGGCATCCAAATATACTGGCGATCTGTGCTACCTTCCTGCCAATATTACCAAGTCCGATGATACCCCAAATCTTGCCTTCCAACTCTGTAAAATATGGCTGAAAACAGGTAAACATTGGTGCTTTCTCATATTCTCCACTCTTAACATACTGGTCAAATACCGGCAGCTTCTCCAGCAAATACAATGCCAGTGCAAAAGTATGCTGTGCTACAATAGGTGTAGAGTAGCCTACTGCATTGGTCACTCTGATACCCCTTGCTTTGCAGTATTCAATATCTACGTTATTATATCCTGTTGCTGTCTCGCAGATCAGCTTCAGGTTCTTTGCCTCTTTAATGGTAGATTCATTTAATGGAGCTTTGTTGGCAATGATAATATCTGCATCCGCAACTCTGTCTGCGATTTCTTCCGGTCTGGTAGTATCATAATATGCGACCTCACCGAACTCCTCATAGAAGGATATATCCACATCAAAGCCGAGGCTCATTTTCTCTAAAACAACGATTTTCATAATGTTAAAAACCCTTTCCGGTAA
>CAYRAW010000190.1:0-6199 GCA_964422225.1 uncultured Roseburia sp. | reverse complement strand
GCAAAGATAAAGTAGCGATCGCACCGCTTCTGATGTTATAATTGGTCAGTGCTGCTGCCGCGATCACATTCTTCTGCTGACTTGTTGCAGCCTGTGCGATCTGTGATGCTACGCTGTCATAAGCACTGTCAATGCCCTTCATCTCATTCAGATAACGGTCTGCGGAATATTCGTCTCCTGTCAGGGACAATCCATCAATACCGATCACACCTGTATAAGAACCCACTACATCCATCGTATCGGAGCAGGATAAATCTGAGCTGCCTGCCTTATGGCTTGTATTGTTCTGCTGTCCAAAGATCACACTGTCTGTATTGCCTACAGCCTGTAAGTACGCATATACCTGTTTCACACTGTCTGTTGCCTGACCATCTACCAAAGTAATGTTTTTTGCAATCGCACTGTTTCCAGCGCCTGTTACCAATGTATCACCCTGTACGGATAATTGCACATTCTGTCCTGTTAATTCTTCTGTGGCATCAACATAGACATCATCCTCTTCTTTTGTTTCTGACACAAATGTCACATTATCAAGATATACAACACCCTGATAGTCTGTTTCACTTCCGATGATGCCGATAGTAAAGCCATTTTCAATGTCTTTTGTATCAAACTTCATAGCAAAATGTACTATTTTCAGACCGTCCTCATAATCCTGTGCATTATCAAGATTTAATGCAGCATTGGTATCTACTCCGCTGTTGGAGAATAACTTCACTTTGAAGCATCCCTGATTCATCTTTGCAGGATCATAGATAAAATCAAAAGCAATTTTGTTTGCACCTTTGATCCTGAGATCATCATTCCAGTAAGATGCCTTCACTTCGCTCCAGGTAGAAGTTGTGTCCTTAGAATAATCAACATTCATTGCCAATGCCTGATACTTCTCATTCCATTCTACACTATTATCACCCTGATTATCCCATACACCATCATAATACCATCCGTTGATATCATGATCAAAAGTCCAGGATGCAAGTGTATCCTCTGAAACAGACTCCTTGTCAGCGCCATCTTCAATCTTTACATTTGCATAATAAACAGATCCTGTATAATCGCACATCCAGCCTGCCAGCTTAACTGTAAATTCTGCCAGATAATCGGCTGTTATCTCATCACCAAAAGTAAAAGATACATGTGCTTTTTTATATAATTTGCCATCTATTTCTACTTCCTGTGAAAAATCATCCCTGCCAAATTCAGGAATGGAATCATTCTGTGTCCAGCTCCAGCCACTACCCAGTCTGGCTATTCCCTGCACTTTGAGTAATCCGTCATATTCTGCATTGTCAGCCGGAATATACAGATCAAATGATACAGTAGCACCACTGTTCAATGCCTTATCTGTCTGAAGTCCCAGATGGTTCTCGCCTTTGTCATCCCATCCGTTTGTATTGTCAAAAGACAGCTCCTGACCATAAAACTGATGTAATTCTGCCTCTTCTACATTCGCCGCCAGTGCAACCTGTTCCCCGGCAATTTCAGTAGTTTCTTCTTCAACAGTTCCTTCCTCTGTCGCTTCTTCACTCGTTTCCTCTTCGGTCGCCAGTTCTGTTGTTACTTCTGTAGATTCCTCAGTTTCCTGATCCGTTCCCTTTGTAGCAGAATCATCCTGATCCTCTTCTTCACCTTCTACGACTTCCTGTTTTGAAGTCTCCTCATCACTACCCTCTTCTACAACAACTTCCTGTGCCACTTCTTCTGCATGGACCATACTACCTGCTACATTGCAGGATGATATTGCCAGAATACCTGCCATGCCGATTGAAAGCAGCTTTACAACCTGTTTCCTCTTCACGTTCATACCTCCCTGTATACTCGTTCTGTAACATTATGTTCTGTAATCATCAGACTTCCATGCTTTCTGTTTGCATAAAAATTAACTAAATTTTTATTTTAATTTAATTACTAATTTATTTTGTCTTTTAATTACATTTTAAATTATACAAATAGTTTACATAAAGGTCAATTATGAAAATAAAAATAGGTGTTTTGCACATATTTTAATTTATTTACTTCATAAATAGCGAGAAAGCATTGTTACTTTTAACATTTTTTAATCTTTTAGCCTGTTGTTACCTATATCAAATAAAAAGACCTTATTGTACCAACTCTGATACAATAAGGTCTGACTATCAACTATTTTAATTTGGAATACGGAATAAATGCCTGAGGTGCCCCATCCAAGTCTCTAAGAGGCTTCTCCATCCAGATCATGTCTACCCACTTGCCTGCCTTGAATCCTGACTTATGGAAATGAGCAACTGTTTTATATCCCATCTTCTCATGGAATTTCTCACTGTCCGGATAGGGATATGCAATACAGGCACATAAGTTACATACATTCTGTCTGTAAAGTAACTTCTCCAGCTCCTCATATAACTGTCTGCCTACCCCCTGTCTGTGCACGTTATCTTTCACATAAATTGACAGTTCCACGGACCAGTCATATGCTTCTCTGGATTTAAAAGCAGATGCATAGGCATAGCCTAATATCTCACCTTCATCATTCTGTGCTGCCAGATAAGGATATCGCTCCAATGTATGCACAATCCTGCCTGCGAACTCCTCAACGGACGGTGTCTCATATTCAAAAGACACATTCGTATGTTCCACATAAGGTCTGTAAATCTCCAGTAATTCTGCCGCATCCTCAACAGATGCCTCTCTGATCGTCAACATATTCTAATTCATACTCCGTATCTGTGCAAACAGATCCAGATCACTCTGGGTCAACTTCATATTTGTATTGTACTCTCTTCCATCAGCACTTGTTACTTTAACTTCAATGATCGTTCCTACACCGATTCCATCCCTGCCAACAGCCTGACAAAAGGGTATGAACTTCGGATGATTTCTATTGAAGGTCTCCCATGCATTCTTGATTTTCATGATACTTCCAAAATCTATCATCTGAACTCTCCACTCTTCTACGCTAAATATACAACATCTTTATCTTCTAAATTGGTGTCTTCCATGGCGGCTCTGGCCTCATCCTCCTGATAGCGGTTTATGTAAAAGGAAAATTTCTTCTGACTTTCAAACAAGCCTTTCTTTCTATTACGCACCTTATCCACCTTGATCAGATAAGATACTCCATGTTTCAGAAAGGTTTTCTCAATCGCACTCTTGATCTCCTCTTCATATGTTTCAACGAAAGCGATCTCTCTTCCATTATTTTTTTCCGCCATTTTGTACATCCTTCTTTCCGGCAATGATCCAGGGAAATATACCTGCCAGAATCATCTCTCATTAACCTTGCTCCAAATATTATATCCAAAGCATATGGATTTGACAAGATTAATTTTATGTAACCAGCTGAGTTTCACAGGAAAAGAAACCTCAGGATGTATTTTAAACCTGAGGTTTCTCGTCTGCTTATTTAAAGTACTTCACACCTGATTCAAAGATTTTAAGATCCTGCTCTCCATATATGTTGATCGCTACAGATTCACCGCGTCTCTCTACGTGTGCCATCTTACCCAAACATCTGCCATCCGGGGAGGTGATACCTTCGATCGCTGCATAGGAACCATTTACATTCCACTCTTCATCCATAGAGATATTTCCATTGAAATCAGCATACTGTGTAGCAACCTGACCATTCTCAAATAACCTGTCGATCCACTCCTTGGGAGCTACGAAACGACCTTCACCATGAGACGCAGGTGTTACATAGGTTTTGCCAAGCTCTGCAAGCTGTAACCATGGAGATTTGTTAGATACGACCTTGGTATATACCATCTTTGAAATATGGCGGTTGATCGTATTAAAGGTCAGTGTAGGAGAATCTTCCTTCTGTCCTGTGATCTCACCATAAGGAACCAGCCCTAATTTGATCAGTGCCTGGAATCCATTACAGATACCAAGTGCCAGACCATCTCTCTCGTTCAATAACTTCATAACAGCTTCCTTCATCTTCGCATTCTGGAATGCTGTTGCGAAGAACTTCGCACTGCCATCCGGTTCATCACCTGCTGAGAATCCACCGGGGAACATGATGATCTGAGCCTGTCCGATAGCCTTCTCAAATTCATCTACAGATTCACGGATATCCTCTGCAGTCATATTTCGGAATACCTTGGTAATGACATTAGCGCCTGCACGTTCAAATGCTTTTGCACTGTCATACTCACAGTTTGTTCCTGGGAATACAGGAATAAATACGGTAGGTTTCGCCACTTTATTCTTGCAGATATGAATGTCAGATGCCTGATAAAGTCTTGTTTCAATTGCATCTGTAGCTTTTACAGCCTTAGTCGGGAATACCTTTTCCAGTTTGCTCTTCCATGCATGGAGAGCTTCTTCCTCGCTTACCTTTACATCCTTATATACGAAGCCTGCATTTTCAGGAAGAACAGTTGCCACTACACTGTATGCAATACCGCTTTCCTCTAACGCCTTCATGCCCTCTTCGGATACTTCTGCGATCATGTTACCGATCTCATTTGCGAACAGTTCCTTAGCAGCCAGCGCATCCGAGAATTCTACACCCAGCTTATTACCAAAGGACATCTTGGCTGCACTTGCCACGATACCTGCACCATCCAGAGCATAAGCAGAAACGATAGCGCCCTTCCTGATCAATTCTGCAATACCGTCAAAGAGCTTCATAACTTTCTCATATACAGGAATATCGTACTGATCCTTCTCAATACGGAATACAACGAGCTTGTCTCCTGCTTTCTTCAATTCCGGTGTAATGATGTCCTTTTCCTTTGCTACATCTACTGCAAAAGATACCAGTGTCGGAGGTACATCAATATCGTTGAAGGTTCCTGACATGGAATCCTTACCACCGATGGAAGGCAGTCCATATCCCATCTGTGCATCATAAGCACCTAACAATGCTGCAAAAGGCTGGCTCCAACGCTCAGGATCTTCTGTCATACGTCTGAAGTATTCCTGGAAAGTGAAACGGATCTTGCTGTAATCGCCGCCTGCTGCCACGATCTTAACCATAGATTCTGTTACCGCATAAATAGCTCCATGATATGGGCTCCATGAGGATAAATATGGATCAAATCCATAACTCATCATGGTAACAACATCTGTCTTGCCCTTCAGTACAGGAAGCTTCGCTACCATCGTCTGTGTCTCTGTCAACTGATATTTACCACCATAAGGCATGTATACACTGCCTGCACCGATAGAGGAGTCGAACATCTCTACCAGTCCCTTCTGTGAGCATACGTTCAGGTCATTGAGTTCTGCAAGAATTGCTGCTTTCACGTCATTCTTTTCCAGAGCTTCCTCTACAGCAGGAACAGCCACCTTGTTCAGGTAATTATCTTCCTTAACAGGCATATCTACATAAACATTTGTCTCCTGATGAGCACCGTTGGTATCAAGAAAAGCACGGGATAAGTTAACAACTTCCTTGCCTCTCCATTTCAGCACCAGTCTCGGCTCTTTCGTTACAACTGCTACTTCTACTGCTTCCAGGTTCTCCTCTGCAGCATATCCAAGGAAAGTATCTACATCCTTAGGATCAACAACAACTGCCATTCTTTCCTGAGACTCGGAAATAGCAAGTTCTGTTCCATCAAGACCTGCATATTTCTTGGGAACCTTGTCCATATCAACTACCAGACCATCAGCCAGCTCGCCAATGGCAACGGATACACCGCCTGCACCAAAGTCATTACACTTCTTGATGATCTTACTTACTTCTTCTCTTCTGAATAATCTCTGGATCTTACGTTCTGTAGGTGCATTACCCTTCTGAACCTCAGCACCACAAGTCTCAATAGAAGCCTCTGTGTGAACCTTGGAAGAACCTGTAGCACCGCCACAGCCGTCACGTCCTGTACGTCCACCCAGCAGGATAATGATATCACCCGGATCAGAATCTTCACGGATAACGCTTGCTCTTGGAGCAGCACCCATAACAGCACCGATCTCCATTCTCTTGGCTACATAGTCAGGATGATATACTTCCTTAACATAGCCTGTAGCCAGACCGATCTGGTTACCATAGGAAGAATAACCGCTTGCTGCACCACGAACCAGTTTCTTCTGAGGAAGCTTACCTTTCAGGGTATCTTCTACAGATACGGTAGGATCTGCCGCACCTGTTACACGCATAGCCTGATATACATAAGTACGTCCTGACAGCGGATCACGGATCGCGCCGCCCAGACAGGTTGCAGCACCACCGAAAGGCTCAATTTCTGTAGGATGGTTATGTGTTTCATTC
>CAYRAW010000189.1:0-6254 GCA_964422225.1 uncultured Roseburia sp. | reverse complement strand
ACCCACGTATCCAGCTTGGAAGGCTGGTGTTCTACCATTGAACTACACCCGCATGTACGGTTTGCTGTGTGAATTAAGTCGGGGTGACAGGATTCGAACCTGCGACCTCCTGCTCCCAAAGCAGGCGCTCTAGCCAAGCTGAGCCACACCCCGTTCTATGTATAACAGACAAAACTGTTTGTTATCATTTTTCCACGTCTCTCACAGCGACAAAAATTATTATATATTAGTTTATCTCATTTGTCAACACTTTTTTATTTTATTTTTAAATGTTTAATCGAGATAATTCAGTGTAAAATGGGCATCTCCTGCACGATCAATCTCCATAATAATATAAGAAGGTTTCCTGTTCTCCTGTCTGGGATAGGAAAGGCTTCCCGGATTAATTGCAATGATGTCACTGTCAATCTCTATTACCGGCTTATGTGTATGTCCATACATCACAATATCTGCCCCATGTGCAATGGCTTCCTGCTTCAACATCTCATTGCCCATTCCTATGTAATATCGATGACCGTGTGTTATCATAACACGATACCTGCCAATTTGTAAAGTCTTTTCTGAAGGAAGTTCCGAAAAAAAATCATTATTGCCACTGACCATCTCCACAGGACAACCCGCAGCTTCTTTAATCGTGTATTCGCTGCCCTCTACATCACCTAAATGTATCACCATATCCAATTTGCCTATTTGTTCAATTACTTTAAGATAATTGTCATTCTGGCGATGTGTATCACTTACGATCAATATTTTCATAACTTTTGTCCTTATCGTTCCCCTGTTAAAATACGTTTCATTTCTTCAAGAGCTTTGCCCCGATGGCTGATCTTGTTCTTTTCTTCCGGTGAAAGTTCTGCTGAATAGCATTGATATTCAGGTAAATAGAAAATAGGGTCATAGCCAAAACCATTCTCACCTTTTTCTTCATATCCTATGCGGCCTTCTATTGTTCCTCTGGTAAGCCGCTGTGTTCCATCAGGAAGAATTGCTGCGATCGCGCATACGAAACGGGCAGTTCTCTGCTCATCTGCAACGCCATCAAGCCGCTCGATCAGATTGGCATTCTTAATATGATACGACGTATCTTCTCCCATATATCTGGCTGAATAAATTCCTGGTTCTTTATTCAGATAATCAATTTCAAGACCGGAATCATCTGCCAGTACAATTGCCGATATTCCTTTTTCTCTGGCAGCCTGTGACACTGCCTTTGCCTTGATCACTGCATTTTCTTCAAAAGTCTTGCCGTTTTCTTCTATATCTAATACAATCTCCGCCTGCTTCATGGACTGTATGAGCAAACCCATATCTGCCAGAATCATGCGTATCTCCTTCATTTTGCCTTCATTACCTGTTGCAAATATAATTCTGTCAGCTTCCATATGTGAATTTATCATACTAACCACCATGCCTTTCCTTATGTCTTATCCTTTGGGTGTAGCATAAACAGACAGAATCTGTTCATACATATCTGCCAATGCATTCATTAATTTTCGATTCAGATCATATTCCAGTTCCGGTCTTTCCGATTCATTCCGTGTTGTATAATAGATTGTCAACGCTGAAGGAATTGTTGCATCACTGACTAAAGGACACTTCTCATCTGCTTCTGCAATGCCGGCTGTTCCCGTTCCATAGATACGGCACATACTATCCGTCATGATCGCTGCCAGTTCCACACTCCCAAAATCAGGTATAAAGTACTCTGAATTGCATATTGTTTCTACCTTTTCATGTTCTGCTGACTGCTCTACTGAAACTCCCAGAACCATATCTGCATGAATATGATCTGCAAAATCAATGATTTCCTGCTGTGTATAATCATCCTGCATCTGATAGGAAGCAAATATTTTCATTCCATATTTGTCTGCCAGTTTATTCAATGCCTGCATATCCTGACCTGATAATCGGTTCTGTTCTTTTGAATCTATATAAATTACCGAAATAATATCATATTTATCTCTGAGCGGAGCAAAAGACACTGTCAGTGAATTCTGTTCCTGTGTAAGTTCATAGGCATAGGCATCCTTGCAATATAACTCCAGAACAATATCTTCCTGCTGTCTATAGATTCCGACTGCCTCCATAATATCTGAATCACTGATGACCTGTGAACCGGTTTCCACACAGGCTGCCGCCCCCTTTAGTGTAATAACCAGTTTATCTCTTACAAATTCTTCACGTATACTGATGTGATCCCGACTTACAGACTGTGTAAGGGGAAGGACAAATTTTGCTCCTGCCTCATCCACATAATTTACCTGTATGTTATATCTTACATATGACTCTGCCGTCTCCCTGCTGTCATATTCTCCTCTCAGGTTCTGTGCGCTATATGTATCAAAATACGTCTCATTTGACTTGAAGAACGCCATGATACCGCAGTTTATGATCGTAAAAGCCACAGTCCAGATTATTGCATACCTGTATAACTTATCGCGTGCCTTGAGCCTGTCCATACCTTTATGCCTTTCTTGGCGGCTTAGGACCCTGGAACTGATAATAGTAGGTCTTCATCATACCGTTATATATTTTTCTGTTCTTATCTGCTTTTCTTCCAATATCTTTCTGTGCTTCCTCATAGGAAGTGATAAGATATAATGACCATGTATCCAGCATTTTAAAGCGTTCTCCCAGTTTACGATACAGCGGAGGAATGTTTGCTTTTTCTTCGAGACGTTCTCCATAAGGCGGATTGGTAATGAGAAATCCATATTTACCATCATTGGTCAGTTTATCTACGCCTCTTTTTTCAAAATGGATTAAATTTTCAACGCCTGCCAAATGAGCATTCTGTCCGGATATTCGAATCATTTCTTCATCTATATCATAGCCATATATCTGTGTCCTGACAGACAAATCTACCATAGAACGGGCTTCTTCATATGCATCATCCCAGAATACCTTAGGTACGACCTGTTCCCATTTCAATGCTGTAAAGCCACGTTTCATACCTGGCGCAATATTGGCTGCCATCATAGCTGCCTCAATAGGAATCGTTCCACTTCCACAGAATGGATCTACAAGAATCCTGTCCTCTCTCCACGGTGTCAGCATGATCATAGCTGCTGCAAGGTTCTCTGCAATGGGCGCCTTTGCTGTAAACTTACGATACCCCCTCTTATGAAGGGAATCTCCTGTCGTATCCAGCCCTACCGTAACTTCATCTTTCATTAAAAATACCCTGACAGGATAATTGGCACCATCTTCTTTGAACCAGTTAATATGGTAGACATTCTTCAGGCGTTCTACCATTGCCTTTTTCATGATCGACTGAATATCTGACGGGGAGAACAGTTTACTCTTAACGCTGGCTGCCTTAGCTACCCAGAATCTGCCGTCTGCCGGTATATATTCCTCCCATGGAAGTGCCTTGGTATTTTCAAATAATTCATCAAAGGTTTCCGCATGAAAAGATCCTACTTTTACCAGAATTCTTTCTGCAGTCCTAAGACCGATATTTGCACGGCACACTGCCTCTTCATCACCCAGGAAGGTCACGCGACCGTCTTCAACGAGCAGTACATCATAACCCAGATCAATAATTTCTTTTTTTAATACCGCTTCCAGCCCAAAATGGCAGGGAGCTATCAACTCATATTTTCTCATAGTTTTATATTACATTCATATGTAAATAACGTCAATTAAAAAATGTCCTTACACAGCAAAAAGGGCGGCTGTAAACGCCGCCCCGGTTCCCATTAGAATCTGCTGCTGTTGCTTGAATTGTTGCGGCAGTTCTGCTGGTTATTGCTGTCTTCATATTCGTCTTTGGAGTTCTGAGAATTCTTTGAATTCTGGGAAGTCTGAGAGTTCTGAGAATTCTGGTAGCTGTTCTTTGAGCTGTTGCTGCTCTTGTTCTGATTCTGTTCGTCCTTGTAATTGTTGTTTGTTCCAGACATAATATATACCTCCAAATTTTGACGGAACTATGATTTACCATAATCCCAATATTTTCGAACATACATTTTGTTATTTTCGTATGTTCTAAACATGTTTCCATGCTACGTGAATAGCATTTGCACATTTGCACAAAAATATACCGTGCAAAATATTTACATATCTGGTTAACTTTTGTTACACTGTCTAAATCTGTCAATTCTATTTTGGTAATTTTTGTTTTTTGAAAATTATTGACCTTTTAGGTCAGAATTGATATACTAATATCAGTAAAGAGATACTCCTTCAATCCTCTTTACAACCCTTATATATTAATTATTTATACTCCCCTTAACGAAAAGCGGTCGCAAATACGACCGCTTTTCTATTGCAATTTTTATTAAATCGTTTGACTATTATAGTCAATTATTGTGACCTATCAGACAGATTAAGCAGAAAGAGAAACGCCATTTTACGGCATTTCTCTTATTTTGTCTCTTTGTTTTGTCAACATAATGTAAATTTTATGCTCTAATATCACCTTTGCCATGCCTTGATCAGGCTATACACCAACGCAATCATAAGTGCCACCAGAATTACCGGTGCAAAGAACGATATCAATGAAAATGTTACTACAATGACCACTGCAATGACCAGAATTGCCACGATGGAAAGCAGCCACATCGGAATATTTATTGTTTTCTTATATCCTGTTTCATTATTTTCCTCATCCTGTGTTCTGTACGTATTGGTATTTTCCTGATAAAAGCTGCTGCTGTCTCCATTTACAAACTTATTGCTCTCTTCTATTGTCTTGGCAAGCAGTCTGGGATCTCCAAGCTGATCTAATACTTCCTGTTCCGTTTTTCCTGAATTCATCTGGCTGTTTATATAATTTCTGTAATAATTTTCATTATCTCGTATGATACTGTCGGGAACTTTACCAACCAGTGCTTCACGGAAGATGTTCAAAAATTCTTCTTGTCTCATTCTAGTTATCATACCTTTCTTCTATGAAGTTAGAACTATTGTCATAGATTTGCTCTCTCTTTTGCAGTTCTGACTGTATCGTATCATGTTTTGTACTTATCGTAAATTGGTGAGGACAATAATTTAGAAAAACATAAGAAATGCGACCGAATTTCTTCAGTCGCATTCCTTTTATTTCAGTAAACTTATTTTTTTATAAATTTGACCTTATTGAGCTTTCCAAGCATCATACTGTGACTGGAACTCAGCTAATACATCCTGGTATCCAGCTTCGTCAAGTGCTGCCTGATATGCTTCGATCGTTGACTCTACATCTGCTGATGCAAATCCACCATTTTCAAGAGGGAAACCATAAGTTTCAAATACGTTCTGGCAAGCTGCAAACTGAGCTTCTACAGGAGTCTTGTCGAAACGGAAGCCAGCTGCCGGAGATGTCTTAGCACCACCATTGAAGCTTTCATACAGATCTGCCTTATTTTCAGGCTCGCCTGCAACTGGTGTTACGATTGTAGCTGATGCAGATTCCCACATGGAGTGGTTGTACTTATCAGAGTTCTGAACTACCTGACCATTCTCATCATAGCTGTAATCTTCACCTTCAATACCGAATGTCCACATATCAGCTAACTTGCTGTCTGTATAGAGAAGACCCATGAAATCGATACAAGCCTTAGCCTGTTCTTCTGTACTGTTAGCTGTTACACACCATACAGAACCAAGAGCTGATGTAGAGTGTGCCCATCTGTCTGTGATAGGAGCCATTACAACTTCCTGACCATAACGGGAATTAGCTTCTGCATTTACAGGGATATCTGTCCACCACGAGAATGCCCAATCCTGTGTCTGTGTTGTTGTATCTGTTGTTGTCTTTGTTACATCATCTTCTGAAATGTAGCCTTTTTCTGCCCAATCAGCCATTAATGTACAGAATTCCTTGTACTGATCTGTCTGAATTGTATCTACTACTTCGTTAGTAGTCTTATCAACAGCTACCCAGTTAGCTGTAGCATCTGCTGTGAAGAAATCAAAATCATTGATATAGAATCTGTAGAACATTGCTGTCTTCTGTGTCAGCCAAGGATACTTAAGTCCTTCACTCTTGGCATCTTCAAGCATAGGCTCGATGTCCTTAAGGGACTTAACACTTGACAGATCCCATCCGTATTTATCAGCCAGTTCCTTACGTGCCATAAGATCATAGCCTTCTACATTGTCCTTGTAAACAGGAATAAAGTAGATTTTGCCATCATACTTGGTAGCTTCCCACTGACCTTCATCCATAGAGTTGTACAGGTCTGTACCCTGGATCAGGTCTGTCAGATCATATACTGCCTTCTGAGGAACCAGATCATTTGTACCAATTACGCTTTCCCATGAAGCTGTCC
>CAYRAW010000188.1:0-6316 GCA_964422225.1 uncultured Roseburia sp. | reverse complement strand
CAACGACTACATCGTTATTGCTGCGGATGGAAGCCATAGTTGTGCCATCAATACCAACAGCCACCATGCTCCCTGCCAGTAATACTGACGCTAATAAGTTTGTTCTCTTCATGTTTTGCATTAAATATCCTCCTCATATTTTGTATTTAATCCTTTAATTTTCCCTTTACATTAAAGAGAAACGTCATTAGTATTAATTCAAGTGAATCATAATCCACTTTATCTACTACTTTCATTACTAATTCAAAAAAAATTGTCTTTTCTTCACTCAATTTAGTAAGATAAAGCATAAAATGACCTTTTTCTTCTTGTGTTACATCTCCTATTTCACCATCATAATTATTTTCTACATACGACATTATTCTACCAATCTTGCATCCATATTCACATGCAATCAAAGGATTCATTTTTACATTAGGATTTAATTTGGTTTTACTACTCACCGCTTGATTAATTCTTTCCTTTACTTGGTCAATATTCTTACATATATAATTGATTGCATCCTCCCATTCATCACAAAACTTTTCCTTTTCCCTTTTAGGTATATATGATACAATCTCTGATTCTATTGTATCATATATCTTTTCATATAACTTTATGTTTCGTAAAATTTTATTCTGATTTTCAAGCGATAATTCTTTAAATAATTTTATTGCAGTTATATTATATTTATTTGTTGATTCTATTGGGTATATTCTTAATATATCTGTATTCTTATGTGCATGAATATATTGAATAGTATCAATAGATATTGTTATGCCAAGATCATTCTTTTCAGTAATATCTCTTGCAGACCAATAAGGAGTAAGTACTTTTCTTGCTTTATCATCCTCTACATTATTATAGGCATAATCCACTAAATATTTTTCTCCATATGTAGTAAAAATATCATCACAAATCCATGCCATAAATTCAATATATTTATCTGTATCTATAATTGTTCCTTTACGAAAAGGTTCATTACGCTTATATGCTTTATTAGCTAAGATTTCTTTTTTATCATCGGTTTCATTATTAACTTTTCTTCTTAATGCAGTGTGCGCAATATAATTTTCAACAAGTTTTAAATAGTCTTTTGCCGTTTTATTCTTATTTATTTTTCCACGCTTAGCATTAGGTAAGTAACGTCGAACACTTTCAATTTCTATGTCGTCAATATGATTATCCTTTTCGGCATAACTATCTATAAGATATTTAAACAAATCATTCACTTCAATATTAAAAATGTTCAATACATTGGTAATCCTTTCACAATAATTCTCATTATCGTTTCCATAAAAATTAATTTTTTCATCCATTTTACATTTCTCTTTTTTTATAAATTTAATTATACCTCATTTATTTTTCTTTTTTGGATTTTTTGTCTTTTTTTTTTATAGAATATATATCCGCATTTTACCGTTTTTTTTCAATACAATTCATTTCAATATCTTACGATTTTTCCACCCATCTCATGAGATAATATAATCACAACATCAAGCTAGCTAAAACAAATATTTGAGATGTTAAAAATTGAATATGGAACTTGTATATTTATTTTGTTTAGGGCAGCTCTCCTAAGGGCTGCTCGGAAAAGGAGTTTTATATGTATAACTGTCAAAAATATAACTTTATCCCGGATGTGATTCTTTTAGCTGAAAGCACCCATTGCATCGTAAAAAGTGTTAAAACCATTCATAAATATATTGATGGAAAACCCACCGAAGAACTTGATTCTTCTAATCTCCTTGTAGAGCGTTCCTCTGATAAAGAAACTCTACTTGTAAAGATCAAAGATCAGGGCATGGCTGCTTTAAAAATTAAACCGGGACAAAAAGTAACTTTTGTTAACCTGCATGGCACATTTTACGTCAATTCAAAAAACTATCTGGATATGACAATAAGAGCTGATGCCGTTAATGTACTGGAGGTGTAGCTATGTCTATTATTAAAAAAATATACATATGGTATTCAGACAAATTTAATGAATACCTTAATAGTAAACGTTACATAAGCTTAGTAATACTTATCCTAAGTATAAGTATTATTCTAGGTATAAGCGTAACTATACTTATAGGTATATTATACTACATATATCTATATTGGGAAAGCTTATTAACGCTTTTAATTTTGGTGGCGTTAATAGTTGCTGGCGTGAAATTTCTGCGAGAGGAACATCTCGCAGAGCTCCAGCGCCAGAAAGAACAGGAAGAAGCTAAGGAAGCCGCACAGAGAGCTATTCAGGATGAAATTTCTAAGCATCAGGTTGCTCAGAATTATTCAGTATTAAGAAAAGTTCTGTTTCTTGCCTTGCATAATATCAGTGATATTGCGGGCTTAAAGAATTGCAATGGAGAATCCAATCTGGATTCTCCGAACCACTTCCTAAAAATGAACACTTTCATATTATACCAATATGTTGTGTTCAGAACCAATTCTGCCATGGACACAGAGATCATTAAACAGCTCTTGCAAGAAGAAATTAACCGACTCTTGGAGAATCAGGCAATTGCAGGACTAGGCAATCAGGTATATTACATGTACGGTGGAATCATGAATAACTTTATTGATGTATACACCATAGATGAGAATCTGGCATACTTGACCATTTCGCTTGCAATAGCTTCTGATCAGTATTATGACTTTCTCTATCAACAGAAGAGTCATGCTCTAGTACTTGCAAACGAGAAAAGAAATATACCTAAGGATGGTGATTTTGAATGATATCTAACTGCATACGCATTGGTTACGATAAAGATTTTCATTTTTTATTTCCTAACAAACGTTTCTATAGCTGGAAAGGCTGTACGATTGGACTGCAAGATACCTACAAAAGATTAGAAGCCAGAATGTCCGGTGAAGAGACAAAACGTAATCCTATCATACTTTTTATAGATGAGTATGCTTCTATGATTAACGGCATTCGCGATAAGAAAGAACAGGAAATGTGTAAAAACATGATTTCTGATATTCTCATGATGGGTAGATCTTTCAATTTTCATTTAATCATAGCCCAGCAACGTGCAGACGCGAAATACTTCGATACTGCCAGAGATAATTTTTCTTTAAGAATAGGATTAGATACACTAAGTCCTGAATCTGCGCGCATGTTATTCCCTGATCACGTAGAACAGGTATTGCAACCACAATGCAGAGGAGAAGGCTTTATAACTGACAGCGTAGAGCTTCATAAATTCGTTGTGCCACAAATTACAAATATGTTTACTTTAGAGCAGGCTATTAATGCCATTGTTAAATAGGCTCTTACATATTGGTAAGTACAACACAGGGCTAGTATTACCCTGTGTTGTATGAATGGAACTAAATACCTGATAAATATGGGCTTTGTAAGGCTCATACACCTAAAGTATGATTATATGAAATGGAGAACATTATGAGTGACACTATACAATGTAGAAAATTTATGCTGACTATTAATAATCCGGCTGAAAAAGGATATACACATGAAACTATACAAAATCGTCTGACCTCATTAAAATCTCTGCTCTATTACTGTCTATCAGAAGAAATCGGAGCAAATGAACATACACCACATATCCATATATTTGCCATTTATAAAAATGCCAAATTGATTACTACTATCAAAAATAAATTTCCAGAAGCTCACATTGATGTAGTTAAGGGATTAAATTCTGAGGTTCGAAACTATATTTTTAAAATCGGGAAATGGGCTGATACTGAAAAAGGTACAACAACTGTACCCGGTACGCAGGAAGAATACGGTGAACTTCCACCAGATTCTCGTAGTTCTAAGCAAGATTTGGGATTATTATATGAACTTATCAAAGATGGCTTGTCTGATTATCAGATTCTGGAAGCACACCCTGAATATATGTTTAACCTTACACAGATACAACGATGCAGACAAGTAGTAATGTTAGAAATATACAGAGAGCAAGATCGTGAGTTATCTGTATCCTACATTTGGGGCGCTACTGGTACAGGTAAAAGTCGTTATGTTCTGGACAAATATGGTCGGCGTAATACTTTTCGAATCACCGATTATGCACATCCTTTCGATACATATGAATATGAAGATGTGCTGGTATTCGAAGAGTTCTGTTCCAGTCTTAGAATTCAGGATATGCTGAAATATCTTGATCGCTACCCACTTAAATTACCAGCTCGATATACTGATAAAATTGCCTGTTTTACAAAGGTATTTATAATCAGTAATACTCCTTTGGAACAGCAATATGTAAACATTCAAAGAGAAGAGCCCGAGGTCTGGCGTGCTCTTCTGCGACGTATTAATGAAGTACGATATTATCGTTCAAGAGACGAAATTTTTATCTATGACTCTGTTGAAGATTACCTGAACCGTGATGAGCCTTTTGAAGATATAACAGATATCGAACAGCTTCAATTACCTTTCTGATATTGGTAGTATGAGATATTATTCATTGCAAAGAATACAGACTATTTTACAACAGGATTTCGGTATTTTTCTTATCAAATCCCCACCAGATAATCCAGATCAAAACCCCGACTCTTATGAAATAGTCACAAGAAATGGTAAAATTATCTATGATTCAGTTTCTTTAGATGCTATTCGTATCTTCCTTACGAGATACGACTATGAGACATAGCATCTCTAAGATATGACTCAGGATAGCTTGCAAACGGTTTTATCTCCTGATATGATAACTTATGCAAAGGTCGAGGAATTGTATCATGATATGCGTAAGGAAACCATGCTTAAATCAGTCCTTGATTTAGATAAAATTAAATATCGGGAGCAAATTAATCAGTTCTATATAGTCATACACCGTAAACAATACACTGCTAAGAGTCGTCAAGAATTAATTAATAAACTGTACCTTGTATATTTTGGTGATAACACCATTACACTTGAACAGGCTTACACAGAATGGATGCTATGGCGTAGAAATATCGGGACATGCTCAAAAACCCTCAAAGAAAATAAAAATGAGTGGATTCATTTTATTGATGGTACTGAGTTATCACAAAAATGTGTTGTAAAACTTACCATACACGACTTTGAGGATTATCTATATGAAATCACTAAAAACTACGCCATTACATCTAAAAGGCTGTCCAACATCCTGAGTGTGCTAAATGGAATCATGAAACGTTGTGTATCACGTGGTATTATTCAACATAATATCCTGTCTGACGTAGACAAGAAAATCTTTCATAATAGATGTAAGTCCTCTAAAAGCAACAAAGAGAACTATACTCTGGAAGAACGAAAACAGATACTGGATTACCTTAGTGATAAGAACGATGTGTATTCTTTAGCCATACGTCTAAGCTTTTACTTATGCCTTAGAATAGGTGAATTGTGTGCTATCAAGTATGAAGATATACAAGGTAACTATCTATACATACAACGCAGTAAGCGCAGTGTAGAAACTATGTATGATGATCTGTCCTTTAGCAGCAGTGAAATAACTAATGACACTCGTATTAAGGGAAATCGTGAAACTGGATTCAGAAAAATTCCACTTACTCCTAAAGCTAAAGACATTGTAGAACTGACACATTCATTATATCCTGATGGAGAATTTCTGTTTATGAGAGATGGAAAACAACTGATTGGTGATACTTTTAATGAAGAACTGAAAAGGGTATGCGATAAGTTGAATATTACATATCATTCCAGCCATCAGATACGTTTTACTGTAGCCACTATGCTTTATTCCAATGGGGGCGTGTCTCTTTCCCAGCTTAGTTTCATGCTAGGTCATGCCGATACAGCTACCACACTACACTACATCAGGAAACAGGAACCATCCCCTGAAACAATCGGTATAATGAATCAACTTCTTGATTAATCCAGTATTTTCAAGGGTTACAAACAATTACAAACATAATTTTCTGTATTTTACAGTAAATGATAAAAAACCACAATTACATATTTCATTGGATTTTCAGTAAAAAAAAGAACTGTATTTCTACAGTTCCTCTCTAAAAAAGTCATGCCGGCGACCGGAATCGAACCGGTACGGGTATCGCTACCCACGGGATTTTAAGTCCCGGGCGTCTGCCAGTTCCGCCACGCCGGCACATTAATCTAATTACTACTCTCGTAGTAATGGGACCTACAGGGCTCGAACCTGTGACCCTCTGCTTGTAAGGCAGATGCTCTCCCAGCTGAGCTAAGATCCCACGAACAACTATGTAAATGTCTTCGTTGAAAACATTCAACGACCCAGACGGGACTCGAACCCGTGACCTCCGCCGTGACAGGGCGGCGCTCTAACCAACTGAGCCACTAGGCCAAATAATTTTTTTAACAATGGACCTTCGGGGACTCGAACCCAGGACCGACCGGTTATGAGCCGGTTGCTCT
>CAYRAW010000187.1:0-6389 GCA_964422225.1 uncultured Roseburia sp. | reverse complement strand
AGCACAGATCAGCCAGTTCACCGGCAAGGGTGCCAAAGGATTAGGTGCACGCAGAAAACTCAATGCCAAATGCCCAGTCTGCGGCGGAGATATCGTAACGACACCTTTTGGATATGGCTGTGACCGCTATCAGAAGGACGGCAGCGGATGCCGTTTCGTCATTGGAAGCATCGCAGGTAAAGATCTGACTGACGAAGAAGTGATCGATCTTCTCTCAAAGGGAAGAACACAAGTACTCTCAGGATTTACCGCCAGGAATAAGAAGAAATTTCAGGCTGCACTGGTTCTTGGTAAAGATGAGGATGGTAAAGTTAATATTTCCTTTGACTTTTCTGAGAATCAGCCTCAACTGCTGGAGGGTGTCAAGTGTCCTGATTGTGGTTCCCCTATTCAGGTCAAATCCCTTGGATATGGATGCACAAATTTCGATGCCTCCAACCCGGATAGCTGCCGTTTCTTCATTGGTAAAATAGCTGATAAAGAATTGTCCGTTGCTCAGGTCACAGAACTTTTGCTAAATGGCAGAACATCAACCATTCGTGGCTTCAAAGGCAAAAGCGGTAAAAAATTTGATGCCTGCCTTGTTCTTGGTACAGATGAGCATAACAGGCATACTGTCAAATTTGATTTTGAAAACGTAGAAGCCAAGAAGATCAAAGATGTAGTCTGTCCATTGTGTGGTGGTGAAATCATACAGACACCTTTTGGCTTTGGCTGTGCCAACTATAACAAAGAAGACGAAAACAGTTGTAAATTCTCCATTGGTAAAATGGCTGGCAGAGATATCCCGGAAGCACAGATCAAAGAACTTCTTACAAATGGCAGAACAGGTACAATAAGAGGCTTCAAGTCCAAAACCGGTAAGAAATTTGATGCCAGAATTGCTCTGAGCAAGGATGCAGAAGGTAAAGTAACCGGATTAAAATTTGATTTTGATGATCTGGAACAGCCCAAACTAAAGGATGCAAAATGCCCTTTATGTGGCGGTGATATCGTCAAAACATCTTTTGGTTATGGCTGTGCCAATTATGATCGTGAGGATGTAGAACATAGCTGTCGATTTATGATCGGTAAAATAGGAGGCGTGAAATTAAATGACAGTCAGGTGCGTCAGCTGCTGACTACCAAAAAGACAGATGTTATTACCGGATTTACTTCCAAAACAGGTAAAAAGTTTGATGCGCCACTTAAATTGAATGCGGAAGGGCAGATCGTATTTGACTTTCCAGACAGACCCCAACCCACTGAAACTTCTCTTACCTGCCCAAGATGCAAAGATCACAAACTGAAGAAAGGGCAGTGGTATTATGAGTGTGAATGTGGTTTCAGAATAGGACATACTGTAGCACAGGTTTCCTTGTCAGAGGAAATCATGCAGCAGTTATTCAGCGAAGGCAGAACCCGAGATAAAGTAACAGGCTTTGTTTCCAAAGCAGGAAATTCCTTTGATGCCGTTCTGAAATATGAAGAGGAACGAATACAGTTTGACTTTGACGCCAAACCTGCAAATGCTGATAATGGAGCTGCTGAGCCTATGCCATGGACAGAATCCCCCATGCCGCAGACTTCCCAAGAGGATGGACTTCCATGGAATTAAGTGATACATTAATGATAGGAAAAAGCTATATAACAGGAAAGGATATTAACTATTATGGAACAATTACAGATTAAGAATTTATATGACCTGACACAGACGATCGCAGCCCCTTTATTCGAAGGCGCTGTTTATCCCTGGGAACTGCTTCCAAAGATCAGTGCTTTTATCGTGGAATTAGGCAACAGCCTGCCAGCAGACAAATATGAGAAGCGCGGCGAGAACGTATGGATCGCCAAGTCTGCTACCGTTTTCCCCACAGCTTACATCAACGGTCCCTGTATCATTGATGAAGAGGCAGAAGTGAGACACTGTGCATTCATCCGTGGTAATGCCATCGTTGGAAAAGGTGCAGTAGTAGGTAATTCAACAGAACTTAAGAATGTTATTCTCTTCAATAAAGTACAGGTGCCTCATTATAACTACGTAGGCGACAGCATCCTTGGCTATAAATCTCACATGGGTGCAGGTTCTATTACCTCCAATGTAAAAAGCGATAAAACGCCGGTCGTCGTAAAATCGCCTTATGGAAACATCGAAACAGGGTTAAAGAAGATGGGAGCAATGCTTGGTGACAACGTAGAAGTAGGCTGCAACAGCGTATTGAACCCGGGTACTGTTATCGGTCGCTGTTCTAATGTATATCCTACCTCTATGGTCCGCGGATTCATTGAACCCAACAGTATTTATAAGAAGCAGGGTGAGATTGTTTCCAAGAATCAGAGGTAAACTATTGATAAATATTTGACGAAAAATGGATTTTTTCATTGATATTTTTCTCGTTTTATGCGAAAATAACTTTGTGTGTAGATAGCTTATCCACAAGAATGGACGGAAATGAAGCGCCGTCCGTATTCGAATGGGTTTTGGTTTATGAATCATTCCATAGACCTGCTATAAAAAGTATAAGATATGTAATCGAAAGGAGATTTCACATGATTTATTCAAAAGAAGTTGAAGAGATGTGTGTAGTCGCACGTGATGGTAATCATGGATGCGCACCTATCCCAGAAGAAGCAAAATGGGTTAAGGCTAAAGAAGTAAAGGATATTTCCGGTTTTACACACGGTGTGGGCTGGTGTGCTCCTCAGCAGGGTGCATGTAAGCTTTCTCTTAACGTTAAGGAAGGTATCATTCAGGAAGCATTAGTTGAAACAATCGGCTGCTCCGGTATGACACACTCTGCAGCTATGGCAGCAGAATTACTTCCAGGCAGAACTGTTATGGAAGCATTAAATACAGACCTTGTATGTGATGCTATTAATACAGCTATGAGAGAGTTATTTTTACAGATTGTTTACGGACGTTCTCAGTCTGCTTTCTCTGAAGAAGGACTTCCTGTAGGCGCTGGTCTTGAAGACCTTGGTAAAGGCTTAAGAAGCCAGGTTGGTACAATGTATGGTACTCTGAAGAAGGGACCTCGTTATCTGGAAATGGCAGAAGGTTATGTTACAGGTATCGCTCTTGACGCTGATGACAAGATCATCGGTTACAAGTTCGTTAACCTTGGTAAGATGACAGACTTCATCAAGAAGGGTGATGACGCTAACACAGCATGGGAAAAGGCAAGCGGACAGTATGGTCGTGTAGCTGATGCTGTTAAGATCATCGATCCTAGAAACGATAAGGAGGTTAAATAACTATGGCATTATTCGAGTCCTATGAAAGAAGAATTGACAAGATCAATTCCGTATTAAACAGCTATGGTATCGCTTCTATCGAAGAAGCTGAGAAGATCACTAAAGACGCAGGTCTTGATGTATATGAGCAGGTTAAGAAGATTCAGCCTATCTGCTTTGAGAACGCTTGCTGGGCTTACACTGTAGGTGCCGCAATCGCAATCAAGAAGGGTTGCAGAAAGGCTTCTGAAGCTGCAGCAGCTATCGGTGAAGGTCTTCAGTCATTCTGTATTCCGGGTTCTGTTGCAGACAACCGTAAGGTAGGTCTTGGACATGGTAACCTGGGTAAGATGCTTCTTGAAGAAGATACAGATTGCTTCTGTTTCTTAGCAGGTCATGAATCCTTCGCAGCAGCAGAAGGTGCTATCGGAATCGCAGAGAAGGCTAACAAGGTTCGCCAGAAGCCTCTTCGTGTTATCTTAAACGGTCTTGGTAAGGATGCAGCAGAAATCATCGCTCGTATCAATGGCTTTACATTCGTAGAGACAGAGTACGATCCTTACACAAACACAGTTAAGGAAGTATTCAGAAAATCTTACTCTGATCCTGAAGGACCTCGTGGTAAGGTTAACTGCTACGGCGCTAACGATGTATGCGAAGGCGTTGCGATCATGTGGAAAGAGAACGTTGACGTATCTATCACAGGTAACTCAACTAATCCTACAAGATTCCAGCATCCAGTAGCAGGTACATACAAGAAGGAAAGACTTGAAGCTGGTAAGAAGTACTTCTCCGTAGCTTCCGGCGGTGGTACAGGTCGTACACTTCATCCTGATAACATGGCAGCAGGTCCTGCTTCCTATGGTATGACAGATACATTAGGACGTATGCACTCTGACGCTCAGTTCGCAGGTTCTTCTTCCGTACCAGCTCACGTAGAAATGATGGGATTAATCGGTATGGGTAACAACCCTATGGTTGGTGCTACAGTTGCAGTTGCAGTTTCGATTGAGGAAGCAGCAAAGGCTGGTAAGTTCTAATCAAAGAATGGCTTTTAGATATTTTGAGGCACTTTCGTTTGAAAGTGCCTTATTTTTGTTATACAGTAGCAAGTTTGCTGTAAATGTGCTAGACTTATCACATATAGAACTGGCAAACGAAGAGGATAAGAGATGGAATCTTGACTTCTGGGCGAAACTGTTCAAGGCAAAAACTTGGGAGAAAATGAAAATGATTGCGAAAAACAATGAATATTTTACAGAAGCTTCTAATACATTGATTTCTAAATAACCAGAAAGGACAAAGGTGATAACCATGAATAACAATCAGGTATTAACAACTATAAAACAACGCAGTTCTGCCAGAGCATACAGTACAGAACAGCCTACACAGGAAGAAATAAATATGATCTTGCAGGCTGGACTTATGGCTCCGACCGGAATGAACAAACAGGAAATTCATTTTACAGTGGTAAAGGGGAATAATCCTGTCCTTTCAGAGCTGGATGATGAAAAAAGAAGATTACGTGGACAGGAGAAGCAGCCACATAATTTTTACTATGAAGCACCTGTCCTTATTTTATTAAGTGCTGAAGACGGGTTTAAATGGAGTCAGGTAGACGCAGGCATTGCCGTAGAAAATATGGCTTTGGCGGCAGAAAGCCTCGGATTTGGCAACTTAGTCATTGGATGTATCTATGATGCTCTGCATGGTGAAAGAAAAGATTATTTTTCAGAACAGTTCCAGATTCCGGCAGGATATTCCTTCCAGATAGCCTTGGCAGTAGGGCATAAGACAGATCATAAAACACCTCATGAATACGATTTTGATAAGCAAGTGACCATTCTGTAACCCGGATACTGCAAGTATAAAGCAAAAACTTTCTTGGTGTTTGTCTCAATTCTCACATTTAAAGCTGATATACTAAATAATAATGTATGAATGAAAATGCTTGCTGTCTATGTGCTTTTCCGCACAGAAAAGAGGGGACTATGGGGAGTCAGGCTGGTAAAAGAGAAGAAAAATATGTAGATATTGAAGATTTATTGAAGGAATCCCTGTCGGATAAAAGTGTGACCGGTGATAAAGAAGATATGGTTCTTGAATATCTTTGTCAGACAATATCCAGGACAGATTCCTATGATATTTTAAAGGAAAAAGCAGATCAGGGAGATTCTTATGCCTATATCCAGTTGGCAAGCTGGCATATAGCACATGCAAAGAATACAAAAGATTATTGTCTTGCATACCAATATGCCTTAAAAGCTTCCAGGCATGGATATATAGAATCCTATTATATCTTGGGGCAACTATATCTATATGGTACAGGATGTATCAGGAATGTGCATAAAGCCATCAAATACCTGTCTTTTTTCGTACATAAAGTATCGTCTAAAGATTTGTTAAATGATTCTGTTCTGGTTGATGCTTATTTAAAACTGGCAGATGCTGAGCGGTCGCTTGGGCACTATGAAAAATCTTATCGATATTATCAGGAATTGAAGAAAATTGATTCATCTTATGACGCTGATGCAAAAGAAGTTCTGGCTTTGCAACGTGATGATCAAAATGAACATGCTTCTTATCTCATTTATACCATTGTTGCTTTGTCAGCAACATGTGTAGCAGCATATTTTCTGTTCCGTTATTTATCAGTTCAGTACAAAGCTTATGCAGGCAGATATAAAATAGGTCAAAAAGTAACTATTATTGAAGAGGAAAAACCCAAGCCACAATCAGAACCAATCGTGAAACCCGATGAAATCCAGGAGTCTGTATCTTATACTCTGGTAAGTCAATCAGCTTTTGAATCATTAGGTTTTCAAGAAGTACAAATATCTTCCGTCAATGCTACATCAGAGTATATTTCTAAAAACGGAAACTATTATGGTGCAGATAACCTGATAGATTATGATTTGGAGACTTCCTGGCAAGAGGGAGAAGCAGATGGGGGAGTAGGACAGTCTATCAATTTTACATTCAATGAACCTGCCATTATCAGCGCCATGTGCATTTACAATGGGAAACAGACAGATAATCAAGCCTTTTATGAAAATAATCGTGTTGCTTCTTTTACCATATTTGAAGATAACCTGTCTGTCAAATTACCTGATTCAATGGAAGCACAATACATCATATTTGAAAATCCATTGTTGGAAGACCAGGTAACACTTACT
>CAYRAW010000186.1:0-6428 GCA_964422225.1 uncultured Roseburia sp. | reverse complement strand
AGCCAAATTCCTTCGCCAGCTTTCTCTGTACTTCCATATAATCATTCAGTGTAAGCTGTCCTGTAACATCTGAATAAGTACAATTGGATGTTTTAGATATATTATACATCGTTACAAAGAAAATTTCATTATTAGAATAATATCTTTGCAGCTGACTCATAAACGCCCTGACAGCACCGCAGTATCCTGCAGTACTTATTTTATCGTTTACATCGCCAAATCTCTTATTTGCCGGTGCCGATAAATAATCATTCACGCCCGCAAATACAATGATAACATTAGAATCCACATTGGTAATATTTCCAAAATTAGAATTCAGTGATAATTCTTCTCCACCATAATCAGCAAACATCCTTCCACCCTTGCCATGATTCAATACATTCTGAAAATGCAGGTACGAATTCACATATGTTACATAACTTATCCGATTACCATTCTGATCTACCGCTGCTGTAATTCCCTCTGTTATACTATCTCCAATAAAAACTGCATTCAATTTAGAAAAATCATAAGAATTATTTGCCAATATCTGTTTATCCATCTGATTGATCTTTGTTGTCTTATCCTTGGAATTGGGTAAACTATACAGCAATTCTCTTGCCTGTGCGAACTCCTCCTGCTGTTGTTTTCTTGCAGCCCGTTCTCCATCCGTTAGAGAAGCTGCTTCATTGGGATGCTCTGCCGTCTGACTCTCTGTCTGTATTTCCGTTTCTTCTGCCGCCGTGGAATCCTGTTCGGTTGTCTGTTCTATAGTAGTCTCTGGTACAGTCTGTAACTGTTCACTTGATTCCGGTTCTAAAATATCAGATGCATCTACTGTAGTCACACCATCCTGTACAGTATTACAGCATACACAATCCGTACAGCCACAGTTATTAGGGCAGTTGGAACCACTTGTCTGTGCTGCATCCTTGCCACACGCAGTGGCAGTCAGCATACATCCTGTTAATAATAAAGCTACTATCTTTTTCTTCATAATATTGTCCTCTTTTTGTCTTTTATTTTATGTCCATATTTATATTTTTAAGGCATTGCGCTTCTGCATATCGATTCTGCGACATGTAAAACTCTGCAAGTTCATCCCTGCGTTCATCAAATAACTCATTTCTGGTCATTAGATTACCCGGATGAAACATAAGCTCCAGCATTTTATCCTGCTTCTTTGCATATTTTTCATATGCCGGCAATAATGATCGTACTGTCTCTAATCTCATATCACAAGTATAAAAAATTCCAAAAAATACAGGTGTCGTAATTCCTCTTTGCCAGAGCCTGCGCTTAGATCTTCCAACGTACGGATGCAAAATCAACCATTTGATCCAATTGATCAGTGGAACCTTGTGTGGTTTATCCCTGGTAACCAATACGGGTTTCACCGGGTCTACCGGAATACGAATCTCCCTTATGCTCACCTCTGACTCATCAAGCACCTCCATTAACGCATCAAATACAATAGGGATCATGTGATAGTGTTGATGAGAATCCACTGCTGTAATGTGATAATTGCACTGTTTTGTCACCGCTTCCAATTGAGCTGCTATTTCATACTTAAGCTGCTGCTTTAATTTTTCCCTTTTATTGCCATGACATGTATAATTCCACATCCATAATTTAACAAAAGAACAGCAAAACATGCCCTGTTCATCCACAAGAAGTCCTACTCTCGCCTTATCAGCCAATGCCCTGCCCTCTACCAGATTCACATGAAGTACTCTTCTGATCTTGCGTTCTTTGTCTGTTTCATCTAAAATTTCCCTGCATTCCCCAAGATGCTCCGAGTTCGGCAATACGCTGATGCTATTCAAACTTCCCTGTGTAAAACAGGATAATATTCTACGCGACTGTTCCGGCGTAACACCATAGTCATCTGCGTGAAACCAAATATGTCCATTCATTTCAATAACCTCTGATTCCTTAAAAGGAAGGGTTACTTAGAACCCTTCCTTCCCAATACTGCAAATACTGTTTTGAATAAAATCTTAATATCCAGCATTAAACTCCAGTTGTCAATGTATTCCAGATCCAGTTTAACGATTTCTTCAAAATCCTGAATATCGCTTCTGCCACTGACCTGCCACATTCCTGTCAATCCGGGAGTAATACTCATACGGCGTCTATAATAACCGTTATACTGTTCAAACTCATCCTCTGTCGGTGGTCTGGTTCCTACCAGACTCATATCACCTAATAAGATGTTCAGGAACTGCGGTGTCTCATCAATACTGGTCTTACGAATGAACTTGCCCACCTTGGTAATACGTGGATCATCCTCCATCTTGAACATCAGACCTTTAATCTCATTCTGTGCCTCAAGTTCTTTCTTTCGCTCCTCTGCATCAATATACATAGAACGGAACTTCCATATTTTGAAACGTCGTCCATTCTTACCAATTCTTGTCTGGGAGAAGAAAACCGGCCCCGGAGAATCGATCTTGATCGCCAGTGCGACAAATGGCGTGATCAGCAATGTCAGAACACAACCGACCAATGAACCCACAATGTCCATAAGTCTCTTGATCAGCAGACGTCTGGAATCCATGGATTGTAATGTAAATGAAATAACCGAATATCCTGCCAACTGCTGTACATATGTATTAGGATTTGCCTTGCTGAACAAATCTACTCTGTAATGGCATACCAGACCCATTTCTTCAAAACGATGTACCATCTCACGTATCTCAGCTACCGGTACTCCCGGTAAAGAAATAAAGACCTCATCTACCATCATCTGACAAACAACATCATAGACATCCTCCATTGATGCCACAACGGGAACTCCTGCAATCTCATCCCCCTGCATATCCACATCATAGAGTGCTACTGCTGTAATATCATAATCCCATGTTTTCTCCTGTTGTAATGTCTCAAGAACTTCCTGCGCCGTTGTCTCCTTAGTCAGCACAAGCATCTTCGTATTATTTACACTCTTGCGGTAATAATCCAGCATAAAACGCTTATATACAATATGTGCCACAAATGTAATGATCGTATTTGTGATAGCAAAAATCAAGTAGACTAATCTTGAAAACTCATATGCCTGCTGTGTTAAATATAAAACTACAACCAATCCAACAACCAGAATTCCCGTATATCTGATCGTATAATACAGCTCTCTCAGATTATTTCTGTCAAAGAACCAACGGTTGCCATCCAGAAATAACGTATACATAAGGCATAAAATTAATATGTAGGCTCCCACCATAGAATGATAATCTCTAGGGTACAACTCCTTTGAGATCAGGTCAAACCTGATAAAAAGCGACAGATAATAGGACACTAACACACATACCATATCTATCAGCAAAATGCTATATGTCTCTATCATCTTGTTTTTTCTTCTAATGTTATCCATAATGCTCCCTCATTTGTTCCATGTTTATGGAATTCTAATACTTTTTGCATTATAACACAGATATAATGGCTATGCAATCTGCAAATAAGGTTGTTACATTAACCTCCCAGTCAATATAACAACCTTATTAAAATCCTGTCACTTACTAAATTTATCAACAATTTCAAGAATCGCCTGTAACTGCTCTTCTCTACGTTCATTTCCTTTACAAGCCTCATTGATCAGAGACAAATAATATCCTCTCTCATCCATAAAAAATCCCGGCTTACATTCTGTCAGTTTATAAACATTAAGTAAAAGCTCTGCATCCGGTTTTGCATCTTCCTGCTCCAATAAACGATACTTTTTAATATTCACACCAATCTGATTTGCCATTTTCATTTGTGATGTATCGTTATAGGCTTTTCTTAGTCTCACCCACTGTGAATCTTTACGTCCGTCTATGCCAGCCCATATCTTAAATAACTGTCCTCCGATTCCTTCCGGAACTCCACCGTCCAGTTCCCATTGTTCCCACGCCCATTCACACAGTTTCATCAAACTGAGGAACTGCTGGTCATCCTTCATAAGTGCAAGCTTATTTAAACAAGGTAAAAGAGTCTCGTTCTGTTCTCCGGTAATCAAAAAATCAATGTCGCATCCTTTTGTCTGCAAAACATATAGGTTATCAAAGGAAAGTTTAATCTTGCCTGCCTCTACTTTACTGTACTGGCTTTGCGTCATGCTGAATTGTTCTGCCAATTCATTCTGACGTAAATTGCATTGCTTTCTGTAGGCAGCAAGCCTATTAACTACAGCCTCATACTTCATGTCACACCATCCTCATTTGCATTTTTTTTGATTATCCGGCATCTATCCATGCCAGTTGCATTACTCTCTCTGTTGTACATTAAGTTCTATGCCTTTCTGTACTATATTTCATGCGCACCGCTACCATTGTTATGATAGCAGTGCATATTCTATCTCTTTACATATTACAAATTAGTGCGTACACACTACATATGTAAGTGTATTACGTAGATTACCTACCACTATAGATCCACATATGGAACATCTCTGTGCATCATAATATTTCACAACACATCCTCCAGTGGAATTCTTACTATGTGTTTTGTAAACTACATCTACATACTGGTGTGGGCATAAATTATTAGGACTCACTTCATCTGTAATTGCATGTGATACTCCATTGCAGTCAATGTATTCCTCAGTAACTTCAAGAATATTACACTCCAAAGCATCTGTCTCTAATACTTCTATTTCATCTGCAATATCTTCTGTACTGTTTACCTGTACCTCAGCAACACTTTCATACGCAAATGCAGTCAGAGAACTTAACATTACTGCCAAAGCCATTAATCCACCAGTTGCCAGTTTCATCATTTTTCCTACTGTCTTTTTCTTCATAGCATTCCTAATCCTTTCTTCTACGAGCTTGTCATTTTTACTATCTGCCATATGCTGTGTCCAGAATAAGGATGGCGGAGTCAATTGTGCCTGATGTACCAGAAGATTAGCATACGCATCTGCACGTCCCTGTTTTATATGCTTTAGGGCATACTCATCACAGGACAATTCCATCTCGCGACCTATTTCCTTTCTTAAATAATAAGCACATGGATTAAACCAGTGCACACAGCACATAATAAAGCTCAACCATTCAGCAAAAATATCCAGTCTCTTCAGATGATATAACTCATGCATCAGAATACCGTCCGGTACCTTACCATTCTCATCCTTAGAAGCTACAATATACGGTCTGAGCAAACCACCACAGAAGGAAGAACAGTCTTCTTTGGTATATAATCTGACTTTACGCAGTATCCACATTTTCTTTTTAAGGTGTACTGTATGTTCCAGATTATTACCATCTTCACGTTCCAACACTCTGGTAAATTCATGAAGACCTCTATAATAATTAATCATTTGGATCAGAAACAGAAAAATCATTACTCCCAGCCAACAGCCAATAATAATGAGATTTATTCTGTACTTTCCACTCATATCAACAATGCTATCAGAATTTAAAAACACATAGGATTCATCCCGTCCATCAAATGTATGTGTCATTTCCACGGGATGAATTTGAAACAGTTTTTGCAGCACATACATGTACCAGTATTTTAGATCTAAAAGAGGAATCAAATAACTTGCCAGACAAATTTTCAGCCATACATAATATAGCGCATGCGTTGTTTCCCTTTTCAGTATTTTCTTCCCTATTCCATAGCAAACAGTCATGCATGTGCCAGTAAACGACATGACAAGTATCGTTCTCAACTTACTTTTCCTCTTTTAATGTATTGATCAATTGGATCAGATCGTCTGCTTCCTGCTTACTGATCTGCTCTCCACCAGTAAATGCCAGGACAAAGTTACTTAATTTGCTGCCAAACTTATTCTTTACAAAGTCTTTACATTCAATATGCTCTAATTGTTCCTTGGTATACTTAGCTTCTACAATACCACGTCTTCTCGCAATTACTTCCTTATCTTCAAGACGGATAAGTAAAGTATTCAACGTCTGGCGTTTCCAGTCTTTTCCCTTATTCTGTGTGAAATAATCCATGATCTCACCAGTCTTCATGGGACGATTGTTCTCCCATAATAATTCCATAATCTGTTCTTCTGTTCTAGATAATTCGTATTTCATATACTTCTCACTCTCTGTTCTAATATTTTCGTTGTTTTAAAGTTACTTATAAATGTAGGTTACTCAATCATAATGATTCACAAATGCCCTGTTATATTCCACATTCAGCATCCTCCTTGATACGTTATTATTTTTTACTTACCCTCTGCAAGGCAACCATATTTTTTACCTTGTTATGATTATAACGTTTTGTTAGAGAATTCTCAACCTGATAATTGCTAAATATTAAAACATTTTTACGAGATAATATATAAATACTACTTTATTCGGTATATATTTATCTATATTCATCAAAATTGCAAATAAATTACGTAATGATTAAATATTGTCTTACAATTGGTATTATGAACCATTATGCATGTATATGTCGGGTCTTCGACACTTGCTAAATAAAAAAATCCTCACAAACCGCAGAAATACGGC
>CAYRAW010000185.1:0-6435 GCA_964422225.1 uncultured Roseburia sp. | reverse complement strand
CAGGCTGTGACACAGGAGGAAACAAAAATACAACCTGCACAGGAGGAGGTTGAGACCAAAGAGGAGAAGGCAGAAGAATATGGTGTGATCGGGCAGCGGCCTGTATTCATATCTACGAAGGTAAATGCCGATGAAGGTATATCGCCCAATGCTGCTTCTTATACATTGGAGAAAGATTTAAGCAATGTAGATAATCTATGGCAGTTTTATCTGGATGATAAAATGACAGAGTTGATCGCCAGAAATGGTTTTGTAGTCAGAGAAGAGGCTGGAAGAGAATTTTTTGATCTTTATGAAACAAATCGATATAACATGATACCGAATTTTGTTACGGTAGATTCTCTCATGCATACATATCATGTTTATTTTGCATATTTACTGAAAAATATTGAGAAAAATTATCTGTCAGACAGTATAGAGAAACTTAGCATAAAAATGCTTGATGACAGTAAAGAACAATATGAGCAATTGAAAGGAAGCGAGTGGGAAAGTGCCGCTATAAGGAATGTTGCTTTTTTTACTATAGGTACAAAATTATTGGATGATACGGTAGAAGTGGAAGAATATGTGTCGGATATTGTGGAATCTGAATTAGCCTGCATTCAATCTGCACAGGGAATTACGGTTTCAAAGATTACAAATGATGAGGAAGATTATTCCCAGTATAAGCCCAGAGGATATTATGATGGAGATGCTGATTTAGAGGCATATTTTAAAGCCATGATGTGGTATGGAAGGATGCATTTTAAGCAGGAAGCAGAAGATCTGGACAGAAGTGCGCTTTTGATAACCAAAGCACTGGACTCTGACAGTGAGGCATATGAACTATGGCAGTCTGTATACAGTGTGACTTCTTTCTTTGCGGGAGCAAGTGATGACAATGGAGTATGTGAATATGTGCCGCTGATCAGAGAGGCTTATGGAGAGAATGCTTCCATTGCTGATCTGATAGGAAATGGTGATGATTTTCTGATTTACAGGGCAAAAACAGCGGCATTACCGACACCTCGGATCAATTCTATTCCTATTGAAGATGGGGAAGAAAATGTAATACCAGGTTTTCGATTTATGGGACAGAGATTTTCTATCGATGCAATGGTTATGCAAAAGCTGATCTACAGTAATGTTCAGAGTAACAGTGCAGGAGAGAAACGCATGTTACCTGATGTGCTGGATGTACCGGCTGCTTTGGGCAGTGATGTTGCTTTGAATCTGTTAAAAGAAAATGGCGTAGAGAATTATCCGGGATATATGGAAAATATGGAAAAGCTCAGAAACGCCATTGATCAGGCGGATGATTCTCTGTGGAATGCCAGTCTGTATGCAAGCTGGATCCATACATTATATCCCTTATTAGAAAAAAAGGGTGAAGGATACCCAATATTCATGCAGAATGAGGAATGGGCAAAGAAGAATCTGGAGTGTTTTGCAGGAAGTTATACAGAATTAAAGCATGATACGGTACTGTATTCCAAACAGGTCATGGCTGAAATGGGAGGTGGTATGGAGAAAGAACCGGATGATCGCGGTTATGTAGAACCGGAGCCGGTTGTTTATGAGAGATTTGCCAGTCTGGCGAAACAGACAGCACAGGGATTAAAGAAATATCAGATGTTAAGTAATGTAGATGAAGATAATTTGGCTAAATTGGAGGAGCTGGCGCTTCGATTACAGACAATATCCAATAAAGAGCTTCAGAATGAAGCACTGACAGACGAAGAATATGACCTGATCAGAACATATGGCGGCAATATTGAGCATTTCTGGTATGATGCCATGAGAGCAAATGCGGATTCCGATACGATATTCAGTGAGGAATATCCTGCAGCGCTGGTTGTGGATATTGCAACGGACCCAAATGGAAGTGTATTGGAAGCAGCTACAGGAGATCCGTCTCAGATCATTGTAGCTGTACAGGTAGATGGCAAAATCAAACTGGCTTCAGGAAGTGTGTATACATTCTATCAGTTTGAGCAGCCATTAAATGACAGACTGACCGATACACAGTGGAGAGTCATGATGGGACTGGAAGCCAATGAAGATATGGAGTATCAGAAAACGACTGATATTGAGCAGCCTGCATGGACTGACAGCTATCGTTATCATTATGATGAGAGCTATTGAAATCATTATGATTGGTAAGAAAAAAGTCAAAGTCATAGCGGCGGTATGTATAGGTATCGCCGTTATGGTATGCTTAGTCTGTGTAGCACGTAATAAGCTTCCCGGATGGGTAATATGGGAAGAAAGACGGATAAATGACACAACAGAGAACTATAAAATTACCTTATCTTCTAGGGCAGTAAGCGTAAGTAGAAATTCTGATAAGAAAATTATCTGGAAAAGTCAAAAAGGCGTAAAAGTGCAGGATATCTTATCCTGTGATATAGATGGTGACGGCAATGACGAGTTGATCCTTCTATGCTGGAAGAGAGGAAGATTTGGTAAATATAAGCCTTTCTGGATCAAAGAGGATGAAAAGGAATGGTCACAGCATATTTTTGTATACAGATATACAGAAAATCAGATCACTCCCATGTGGATGTCCTCTTATATTGGACAGGATGTGGTTAAAATAGATGCAAAGCCGGATTCCAAACAGAAATACTACCTGATATTGACTGACAGAAATGGTGAAAACAGTAATTGGGCATGGAATTACTGGGGATTTGAATTATTTAAAAAATAAGTTGATATTATGATCTGATAAGCATATAATAACAGCATCAATGAGAAAGAGGTGAAAGGATGAGAAAATAATCTACTTTTGAAAGCATGAACAGATTTTAGACAGTGCCCTGTAAAGGGTATCGTTTTCATGTTGCCAAAAGTGGATTATGATTCTCATAACCTCTTTTTTTCGTGTTTATTTATATAATATACGGCTGCTTCGTCTGGCAGTGACACAGGTTATCCGAATCAGAATCGTTTGGCAACAGACGTTTTTGGATGAGGAGGAATGTGTATGGCACAGATCAGTGTTTCTAATCTTACATTTTGTTATGAAGGCAGTTTTGATAATATTTTTGAAGATGTTTCTTTTGTAATTGATACAGACTGGAAACTGGGTTTCATAGGACGAAATGGCAAGGGTAAGACGACTTTTTTAAATATTTTATCAGGAAAGTATCCTTATCAGGGAAATATCAGTACATCTACAGTGTTTGATTATTTCCCATATCAGATAACAAAGGAACAAAAGGAGCAATGTGCGTCAGAGTTTCTTACAGAACTTAAGTCGGGCTGTGAGGAATGGCGTGTCATATGTGAACTGGATAAGTTACAGACATCAGCTGAGATATTATATCGTCCATTTGGGACTTTGAGCTTTGGTGAACAGACTAAGGTAATGTTGGCTGTATTGTTTGCAGGAGACAATGACTTTTTGCTGATTGATGAGCCAACGAATCATCTGGATCATGAGGCAAGGCAGATCGTGAAGAGATATCTTGCAGATAAGAAGGGATTTATTCTGGTTTCCCATGACAGAGATCTGCTGGATGCATGTATTGACCATGTATTAGTGCTCAATCGTAAATCAATTGAGATACAAAGTGGAAATTTTTCAAGCTGGTGGGAGAATAAAAAGCGTAAAGATAACTTCTCACAGATGGAAAATGAGAAGCATCTAAGGCAAATAGGTCAGTTAAAAAGGGCAGCAGAGCAAAGCGCCAGATGGGCACAGCAAAATGAAAATACCAAGATAGGATATGATCCGAAGAAAGAACCGGACAGAGATATCTCAACCAGATCTTATATTGGGGCAAAAACCAAGAAAATGCAAAGCAGAGTCAAATCCTATGAGAAGAGAATGCAGCGTGAGATAGAAGAAAAAGAGGGATTGCTGGTAGATATTGAAAATCCCGTGGATCTGAAATTATATCCTTCAAAATATCATAAGGATGTACTTGTTTCTGCCAAAGATTATACCTTTACCTATGCAGATGCGAAGGAGGCAGTGATAGATCATCTCAGTTTCGAGCTGCGTCAGGGCGAAAGAATTTTCTTAAAGGGCAGTAATGGATGCGGCAAGTCTACTCTGATAAAAAATATTCTTTCTCATATAAAGGGAGAAAGCCCTTCAAATGGCAAAGAAGAAGGTCTGCTGAAAACAGGAAGCGGGCTTACAGTTTCCTATATTGATCAGGATACTGGCTTTTTAAAGGGCAGCATCAGGGAATTCTGCAAGGAGCGTGAACTGGATGAAAGCCTGTTTTGTGCACTCCTTCGCCAGCTCGATATGGACAGGGTACAATTTGAGAAAAATATGGAGGAGTTCTCAGAAGGGCAAAAGAAAAAGGTATTGATCGCTTCCAGCCTTATGACACCGGCGCATCTCTATATATGGGATGAACCACTTAACTATATTGATGTATTTACCAGAATGCAGATAGAGGAGTTATTGTTGAAATATCAGCCGACCATGTTACTGGTAGACCATGATGAAAGTTTTTGTAATAAAATTGCTACAAGAATAATTGAATTTAGCCTTGACGTACACTTTTTTTTACATTATAATCTTAATGATATTTTCTAGTACATGGTACTTTTCTGCCCTTTTGACAGAAGAGTATCAATTACATCATAAGACAGATATTTTACTGTATATAGAATGAGAAGGAGGTGTTTCTCAATGAAAATGACATTTCAGCCTAAGACAAGACAGAGAGCTAAGGTTCACGGATTTAGAGCTAGAATGAGTACTCCAGGTGGAAGAAAAGTTTTAGCAGCAAGAAGAGCTAAAGGAAGAAAGAGATTATCAGCATAGGTCACATTTTGTGGCCTTTTTCTCTTTGATTTGGAGAGTTTATATGAAATTTTCGGAATCATTGAAAAGTAACAGCGATTTCAGGCGGGTATATCGGGGCGGTAAATCATACGCCAATAAATATCTGGTCATGTATGTACTGGAGAATGGAACAGATCAAAACAGGCTTGGAATTTCTGTCAGTAAGAAAGTCGGAAACAGTGTCGTAAGACACAGAATTACGAGATTAGTCAGAGAAAGTTACAGACTACATGAAAATATATTTAATAGTGGTTTAGATATAGTAGTCGTTGCGAGGGTCGGTGCAAAGGAAGTCGGCTATGCCGAAATAGAAAGTGCACTGCTGCATGTGTCGAAGCTCCATAGAATATTAATAACCTGCTGACAGGGAGGTTATCTATGAAATATATCATGATTAGAATGATCAGATTTTACCAGAAGTATTTGTCACCGCTTAAGAGTACGAAGTGTCCATATTTTCCAACCTGTTCCCAGTATGGGTTGGAGGCGATTCAAAAATATGGAGCCGTCAAGGGCGGTTTACTTGCGTTATGGAGAATTCTTCGATGCAATCCTTTTTCAAAGGGAGGATATGACCCGGTACCATAATAGGGAGTCTTAATTAGGAGGAGACAGATGAATTTTTATTTATTGACACAGAATTCAACTCCGATATTCCAGTATGTAGTTAAGCTGCTCGGCGTTATTATGAACGTTATTTTCGAGTTTCTTGATTTGATTGGTATTCCAAATATCGGTTTATCTATTATTCTTTTTACAATTGTTATTTATTTATTGTTGATGCCGCTTACGATCAAGCAGCAGAAATTCTCAAAACTTTCAGCAAGAATGAATCCTGAGATTCAGGCAATTCAGGCTAAGTATAAGGGAAAGCAGGATAATGAATCCATGCTTGCCATGAATGCGGAGACTAAGCAGGTATATGCAAAGTATGGGGTATCTCCGTCCGGAAGCTGTGTGCAGCTTTTGATTCAGATGCCGATTTTGTTTGCACTGTATCGTGTCATCTATTCCATGCCGGCGTATGTTACCAAGCTGGGTGATGCTTTTGGTGTTCTGGCTGATAAGATCATGAGTGCTGCAGATGGTGTGGAATATGTAAAGAACATGAGCGCTGCGGCATACTATGCAAAGAATTTTGATATTGCAGGAAATACAAGAAATGCAATTATTGATACTCTGAATAAAGTATCCAGTACAGATATGGCTGCTTTATCTGAAAAGTTTGGACTGGCTGACCTGACTTATAATGGAGATTTGATTTTAAGTAATGCTTCTACCAGAGGTCTGATCGATACCTATAACAATTTCCTTGGTCTGAACATTGGAAACACACCTATGGGTACGATCAGAAGTTCATTTGCTTCTAACAATTATCTTCTTCTTATTGGTGCGGTTGCAATTCCTGTACTTGCTGCTGTAACACAATGGATCAATTATAAGCTGATGCCACAGGCTGCTACGGATGACAATGCAAAAAAAGGTCAGAGCGATATGGCTGACAGCATGCAGCAGTCTATGAAGATGATGAACACAATTATGCCGATTATGTCTGCATGGTTCTGTTTAACACTTCCTGCAGGTATGGGCTTATATTGGGTAATCGGTGCTGTTGTCAGAAGTATCCAGCAGGTAGCGATCAATAA
>CAYRAW010000184.1:0-6452 GCA_964422225.1 uncultured Roseburia sp. | reverse complement strand
ATGGACAGAAGTTTTGGGATGTTATAGATGACTGGACATTTATGGGGTTATCAGAGGATTTGTAAGGTAAAAAGAAAGCTTCATAAGAAGAAATCGCAGAGAAATTCCCGGATGGATGAAACTTGTAATTCATACCTTCTGATAGTACAATGAATATATAGCTGACAGAAAGGCATGAAATGATATGAAAAAAGTTGTATTGTTCGGAATATGTCTAACTTTAGCGATTCTGTGTCTTATTTATGGGATCGTCACAATGGCAGCAGGTTCCGGAACTGGTTTCTATATGGTATGGTTTGCTATGGCAGCGTTATTTGTCTGTTTAGGTGTGATCATACATCTGGAATTATGGAGCAGACTGCCCGGAGCAATCCGTATAGTGACTGTAATATCGTGTAGCATTTTCCTTCTTTCTTTTGTAATAATAGAAGGCTGTGTGATCAGCCATATGCATGATAAAGGTGAAGATGGTCTTGATTATGTCATTGTTTTGGGTGCACAGATGCGTCAGAATGGACCAAGTATCGTACTTCGGTACAGGCTGGATAAAGCAATAGAGTATCTGAATGATAATCCTGATACAATCTGCATTGTTTCCGGTGGACAGGGCTACAATGAGCCTTGTACGGAAGCGCAGGGAATGGCAGAGTATCTGGAGAAAAAGGGAATTTCTAAGACGCGGATTCTCATGGAAACAGAATCCACAACGACTGTACAGAATATTTCCAACAGCATGCAGTATATCGGGGAAGGCGCCACGATAGGAATCATAACGAACAATTTTCATGTGTTTCGTGCCATGCAGATAGCAAAGAAACTGGGACTTACACAGGTGTGTGGAATCGCAGCAAAATCCAATGCCTTATATCTGCCCAACAATATGTTAAGGGAATATCTGGCTGAAATAAAATATCTTATAGTACGATAAGGAGGTTACAAAACATGATGCTCAGAATGAAACTTGCGATCAGGAAACTTGTAAACCAGATTGATGAGGGAAAATTTACCGGAAGGGAAATCCTGCTGACAGGCTGTGTCCTTTTCCTGCTTGGAATGGTACTGGGAATCTTCGGCTCACCAAGAAAGAAAATGGTGATCGCAAGTAATAATGGAAATACCAGGAACAGCGGCAATAATAATGGAAAAGCAGATAAAAAAGAACAGGAACAGTTGGAAAACGAAGAAAATTAGACCAATACATCAGGAGGAAGTAAGAAATGAAGTGGCTGATCGCGTCGGATATACATGGTTCGGCTTATTATTGCAGGAGCTGTTGGAGGCGTATGATCGGGAAAGGGCAGACAGAATGCTGCTCCTTGGGGATATTCTGCTGCATGGACACACACATATTCCCAAGTGCGTAGAATATGAGGAATACGTATATCTCAATCCCAGTTCCATATCCATTCCTAAAGAAGATAGCTGGCATGGCTATATGACTCTGGAAGAGAGAACGTTCCGATGGAAAGATCTTGAGAGAAATGAGAAAATGTATTATACCATGAAGTAAGCATATGGGGGTTATACGAATAGCAAGTACATAAAAGAATATGGGGATAAATGGCAGAAAGGCTTGGTGGGGCAATTGAAAAGAAAATGGATCGCAATTCTGACAACAGTGTCAGTTCTTGCGTCAGTATGTGGCTGTGGAGCGGTGCAGGAGCAAGTGGAAAATGTGGAAACAGCAGAAACACTGACTACATCAGAAGTATTGGAAACTACGGTAGAGCAGACGATTGAGGAAGAGACTGTAGCGGAACAGGCAGCAGTGGAAGTGGATCGCAGTGAGACTTTTGCCATGCTTGCAGATATGGGGGCAGGCTGGAATCTGGGTAATACACTGGATGCTCACGGAGGCAGTTCACTGGAACTGATGAGTGAAGTAAGCTGGGGCAATCCCAAGACGACACCGGAGATGATACAGGCTGTTGCAGAAGAAGGCTTCAAGACGATCCGTATTCCCGTGACCTGGAGTACACATGTATCGACGGGACCGGAGTACAGGATCAATCCTGCCTGGCTGGACAGAGTAGAAGAAGTCGTAAAGTATGCCATGGATTGTGACATGTATGTCATTTTGGATACACACCATGAGCCGGATTACTGGCTAAAGCCACAGACCAGTGGACTGGAAGATGTTGAGAAGGAACTGAGTGCGATCTGGCAGCAGATAGCAGAGAGGTTTGCAGATTATGACGAACACTTGCTCTTTGAAGGCATGAATGAACCAAGAATCAAGGGCTCACCCCAGGAATGGACGGGCGGAGACTCTGATGGCAGGAAAGCAGTGAATGCACTGAATCAGGTATTCGTAGATACAGTTCGTGCCACAGGTGGAAATAATGCTGCCAGAACGCTTATCATCTGTCCTTATGGCAATTCTGTTTCAGATAAATCCCTCATAGAAATGGAGATTCCGCAGGATGAGCATATCGCAGTGGCAGTACATTTATATACTCCCTATTTCTTTACCTTTAAACCGGATTCCGGCAATGTGAATGTCTGGGATGGTTCTATGAAAAAAGACATAGAATCTGTTATGAGTCAGGTTAATGAACAACTGATACAAAAAGGTGTTCCTGTTATCATTACGGAATTTGGCGCAGTTCATAAAGAATATCAGGATGAAAACGGCAATACAGTATCAAATAAAGAAGATGTGCTCAAATGGCTTGCCGATTATATGGAAGTGACAACACAGTATGGAATACCCTGTATCTGGTGGGATAATAATGTATACAATTCCCAGGGCGAGAATTTCGGACTTTTTGACAGAAAGAATCTGACATGGTTTGATAAGGACATCGCAGATGCATTTGTCACATATGCAAAATGAGCAGGTGTAACAACTACACCTGCTTCATAATGGAAACGAATCGGAATTTCCTGTCTAATAAATTGCCTACAAGTGCGACTGCCTTACCCATTGTAAAGGCTGCCAGAACGGTTCCAATGCCAAGTCCTTTGATATGACCCGACAGCAAACCGGTCAGGCATGCGGTAACGAGCAGACAGATCACATCAAAAGCAATCTTGATTCTGGAATAGGGAATTTTCGTAATATCCTCCAGTTCACGGGGGAACAGGTCAGTAGGAACGATTGGCATTTTACATCGATTGGACAGTGCGATACCAAGACTTATGAGCAGGTAGCTGATGATAAAGTACATGATACGCCAGCCCAGTGATGTAGGCAGTATCCCGATCCACATTTCATGCATATCCAGAAATTCACCAAAGAAAAATCCTACTACAAAGCTGAACAGATACTGTGGAACGAATTTTTTACGCAGTATCATCAGTGTCAGCACCAGAGCTCCCTGAAACAGATAAGTCCATGTACCCAGAGACAGGGCAGGGAACACTTCCGAGAAAGCATAGGGAACGCTGGAAATAGCTGAGATTCCGGCGTTGGAATATAACATCAGCACCACACCGAAGCTGTTGATCAGCACAGCGAAGATCAGTGTCAATTCTCCACGACAAGTCAATCGTTCATCTTTTTCTAATGTATGATCCATGATAGTAAATCTACCTTTCTATAATTTTATTCAAACTTTAGTGTAATCACCTATATTTTAAATAGCAAATAAATAATTTTTATGAGATAATAGATTTTATCTATAGAAAGAAAGGGATTTGCATGAATTTATTTTATTTACGATACTTTGTGACACTGGCTCATGTGCAGCACTATACCAGAGCAGCAGAACAGCTCTGTATTACCCAGCCCAGTCTGAGTCATGCCATTATGCAGTTGGAAAAGGAATTGGGAGTACAGCTTTTTGAAAAGACGGGGCGGAATACAACATTAACGCGATATGGAGAAGAATTTCTCATTTGTGCGGAACGTACGCTGGAGACACTGGATGGTGGCGTGATGAATCTGCAAAGAAGTGCCAGAGGAGATGGTCTGATCAGACTGGGATTTCTACGACCGTTGGGAGTAGAGTATGTGCCGGGGCTGGCAGCTTCCTATCTGGCAAAACACCCTGACAGAAAGATAGACTTTACCTTTCATACAGATGTGACGGGACCTTTGCTGGAAGGGCTGGCAGCACATCAATTTGACCTGCTGTTCTGCTCACAGCCGCCGGAAGATATGGGATTTAGAGCCGTTCCGGTCAGACAGCAGGAACTGGTATTGATTACACCCAAAGACCATCCTCTGGCGTCCTGTGAAAAGATCGATCTGTCACAGACGAAGGAATATCCCTATGTATTTTTTGCCCAGAGCGCAGGTATTCGTGTTGATATTGACAGGATGTTCAGACAGATTCCTATGGAACCTCAAATCGCATATGAAACGGAGGAGGATCAGGTCGTAGCAGGACTGGTGGCAAAAGGTTTTGGAATTGCTGTTGTGCCATATATGGATATTCTGCATAAGCTGGAAGTATCCATCATTCCGATCGCAGCCCCTTCCTATGAGAGAAATTTTTACCTGGTTTGTGATGAGAGCGTTTATATGCCTCCTGTTGTAAAAGATTTTATGGAATATGTGATTGCAGAAAACTAAAAAAACTGCCGGATCAGCGGCAGTCTTTTAAGGATATGTTATGAAAAAAATTGAAGTAATCTTTGTAAAAATGAAGTTTTGGAAACCAAAGTTCCAACTGCATTGTGATCGCAGTACATGTAGCGTTCTTCACGCATCCAATTTGGCATAACCTCTTCTCTGGGACTACCATAAGCTTCTAAGAATAAACTTGTCATAAAAAACGCCTCCTTAAATCTTATCTTTAAAGGTACTTATCTGCTCGTACCTTACTTTCTTTTGTTATATTTATCATATCAGATTATAGAATAAATCCAATGGCATGACATTATAAAAATATCATTAAAATATGTACTGACAGTACGAAAACATGTTATAATACAGAAAAGAAATCATAGATTAAGTATAAAATCTGTATCGTAGAAACAAATGTCTTTGGTACACGGACACTGTATTTTAATAACACTTTAACGCACAGAAGAAACGGACATAACATATATGGAAAGGACATGGTGGTTAATATGGGATTCACAATAGAAGATATGAATCTGATGGCAAAAGACAGATATCAGATGGAATTTATAGCGGGTAAGAGAGGCTGGTCTAATTCCATAAGCTGGGTATTGATGATGGAGGATACGGCGATCATCCGTAATTTTGCAGGCAAGGAGCTGGCAGTTACAACAGGACTTGGCTTTGATACAGAAGAGAAATTGCTGACACTTGCACAGAAACTAGTGCTATGTCATGCGTCTGGTCTGATCATTAATACAGGCGAGTATATTCATGAGTTGCCTGGGAGTCTGTGTGATTTCTGCGATGAAAATGATCTGCCGCTTATGACAGTTCCCTGGGAGGTTTATCTGTCGGAAATGATCAAGGACCTCAGTATCCGTATTTTCCTGCAGGGTACTACGGATGAGGAAATCACCAGAGCCCTGATCCACGCCATCGAAGAGCCTGACAATCAGGAAGCGTATCGGAAAATACTGCTGCCCTATCTGGATGTGGATGGAGAGTTTCAGGTTGTGTTATTTACCACCGGCGGGCTGGATGAGATGGATACGGTAGAACGCAAGAGATTAAGCTACCGATTGCAGATTTATCTGGAAAATATCACTCATAACGGCAGTTTCTTCTATTATGATGCGAATTTCGTACTGATTATGAATGATGTGTCACAGAAGGATTTTGAAGAGATCGTGGAAGGTATGATAAGCAGAACGAAGCGAAGAATGCCGGAGGTACATATTTCTGTCGGCGCAGGAAGCAAGGTAGTAGATATCGTTAATCTTAAGACTGCTTATAAGCGTGCCAAGGCAGCGGTGAGCATGGCACAGCATACAGGTAGAGATATTGTGCATTTTGATGAAATGGGAATTTATCGACTGCTGTATTCCGTACCTGATCAGGCGATTCTAAAGGAAATGTCAGAGACACCGCTTAAGCCTCTGATCGAATATGATGCGAAGCATAATAGCAACTATGTGGAGGTTCTGGAGAAATATCTGGAATATAACGGCAGCATACAGGCAGTGGCAGAGGCTATGTATACACACCGCAATACGATCATTTACCGAGTTACCAACATTAAGAAACTGTTAGGTACAGAACTGGACACCACAGAAGAAAGATTTCAGTATCAGATGGCATATTATATCAGGAATATGTAGATTGTAAGCTGCGAGGTTACTTTTATGGCTAAAGCCTTTAGCTTTTCGTATATTTTCCATTGGAGATCTCCTTTCATGGGAGCTTTTGAAATCTACATTCCAGTGATATTGGCATACCGTTCATCATTATGGTGCCGCATATATTATTCTCACATAAGAGTAATAAAAAATAAGCCTAAATTATATGCTAAAACATTGCAATAATTTAGGCTTTTGCTATTGCTTTGATAGTGTAAAATATATTGTGTAAACGGATAGTTCCTCAGGTATAGAAAAAGGAA
>CAYRAW010000183.1:0-6453 GCA_964422225.1 uncultured Roseburia sp. | reverse complement strand
AAGATGGTAATGTTATAGGATATATATTGGTATTTAGTTTTGTTATTATTATGATTTTGGAAAACATTATTTTATTTAAAGTTATATTAAAAGGTAAGGAGATTTGATTATGAAAGAGCGAAGTTGGGAAGGCGGTTCCATAGTAATGATCTTACTTGGAATTATGATATTGATTTTTGCAGTGTATTTTGGAATAAAGGACATGATAGAGCCAAGTCTCGCAATTATTCTGGTTATAATTTCCATATTGTTATTGATACCGGGAATAGCAATCTACGTATGGGATTATAAGAACAGACATCAGAAATAGAAGAGAAGGCAGATATGAATATAGGTAAGATAACAGTAAGTCAATTACAATTAGAGATAAACATTCCATATATCAGCATACAGGATATAGATATTCATTATATGGAAAATGAACATGGACAGTTAAAAATATGTTTGGAAATATATGATACTGTAACCTTGGGTCAGACAGCAGCATTGATAGGAACTTCAATTAAAGTCATGATGCCGGAAGGTAAAGTTTTGTTCAATGGGCAGTGTACGAATACAGCGTATCAGGAACAGGCACGATATAAACAGGTTATCATAGAGGCAAAAACAGATTCAATTCAGACAGATCAGCAGATAAACACACAGACATTCCAAAGTCCATCTAAAAAACTGGGAGATGTCATTGGTGAAGTACTTGCAAAGTATGGTGCATTGCATCAGATGAATCAGAATCCGGTTATAGGAACAGTAATATATCAACAACAGGAAACGGATTGGACATTTATTACCAGAATAGCAAATCAATATGGACAGCAGGTATATGTGAATGGCAGAAGCAGTCACACTGACATTAAAATAGGAACTGGTCTGATGCAGACATTTTCTACTGATGTATTAGAAGAAAAACTGTCATCGGAGAAAAATATAGGTGAACTCAGACAGGTTATGCTGAATGGTGATGATAGTGCAGCCAGTTATCAGTTCTGCATAGACGAATATAAATGCAGTGAATTGTCTGTAATACCAGGCGATCAAATAGGAAGAGATACTGTAAGAGAAAGCAGGGTATGGAATCAGGGAGGAATTCTGGTCAATACTGTAAAAATAGGTAAAACAAATGATGTTAGACCTACACAGCAGGCATCTGTATCCAAAACATTTATCAGTAATATTTTAACAGGTAGTGTTCTTGCGGTAAATGGAACAACGATACAGGTGCAGTTTGATGCTGACGCCGGGGATATGTCCGGTAATTGTGTGGATGTTCCTTATGAATCAGCAATCAGCAATTCTTTTTACTGTATGCCGGATATTGGTGATAAAGTATATATCTATTATGAAAATAACGGGAAAATAGTATGCCTTGGCAGCAGCAGAAGTAATACAACAGGGACAGATTATGACACACCTGAGGAGAAGGTTCTTACTTCTCAGGATAAAATGGTACGTTTTGCCTCTAAAGCGCTAACTTTGACAGATACAAGAAAGAAACATGATGACGAGGATGATACGGAGATATCTATCATCATGGATGACGAGGATGGAATCACAATTACTTCCGGTTCTGATATTATTGTAGAGACAACAGAAAGTAATATTCAGTTGGGGGCATATCCTGTAGCAGAAACAAACAATCAGATAGTTGAGCAGCTTGAGAACGGAAAAGAAAAATTTAACAGCAGATCCGAAGAGAGTTATGATAAATATCTTGCTGATGGTGGAATGGACTCATGGGAAAAGTTCAAGCAGGCAGCAGGAACACAGGCAGAGAGATTTGGCAGAGACTTTAAAAAAAATGCGGAAGATACGTGGAAAGGATTATCTTTTTATGAAACCAGAAAGATATTTGGATCGGTTGAGAGCGAGGATGCATCTGCGAGCAGCGGATTACCTAATGCAGTAGCTGGGATAAAATCAGATGATATATTTGATGATGCCGTTATTACAATTTATGGATTAAATGTTGTTACACTTCAGGTTGGAGATAGCTGTATTGTTTTGGATACGGATATTTATATTGGTTCTAATGCATTTAACTGGCTTGGATATACGCAGGGAACACATGAAATTGTGGAAGAAGAATATCAGGATTTCTGGTCAATGGCATTAGATGGAATACAGCTTGCACTGGATATTGCGGGATTCTTTCCTGGAATAGGACCAATATGTGATATCGCAAATGGGGTAATTTCACTTGCCAGAGGAGATTATTGTGGAGCCGCACTATCATTATTCTCTGCAATTCCTATAGTTGGTGATTTTGCGGCAGCAGGTAAACTTGGAAGTAAAGCAATTAAAGCAGGAAAAGAAATTAAAAAAGTCAATGACTTCCTGCAGGCAAGTAAAGTGTTTCATGCTGTAAAATTACTTTATAATGGTGGAAAAACAATTGACCAGCTTGTAATCGGCTATGGACAAATAAAAGACTTGTTTGCTGAAGGAAAGTTTAAAGTTGAAGGCTTTAATGATATTGCCAAATTAATTCAGATTGCCCGTACCGGGGCAGGAATTGCCGGCAGTGCAAAAGAGGTGTACAGTTCCGGAAAAACGATCAAACAGCTCGGTGAAGCAGCTTCTTGTGGAAATCATAACAATAATGATAGTGAACATCCATCTGGAAATGATACCAATAGTGATAGTGAGCATCCATCTGGAAATGATAATAATAACGCTGAGGGAGGAGAACCAAGAAATAATGACGGTTCTGAGAACAGAAGAAATCAATGCGATACAACAGATGACCCAATTAATGTAATTACAGGAAGTTTGCAGGCAGAATATGTAGATCTGAGCCTAGAAGATGTGCTTGAACCATATGCCCTGAAGCGATATTATGAATCCATTTATCATAATACAGGTGGAGTACTGGGAAATAAATGGAGATTTGAATTTGAGACCAGTCTTGTACGTAGTGGTGATACTATTGTAGCTCAGATGCCTGATTTACATTTGGAGAGGTTTTCTCTTATAGATGGCGCATGGGTAAATCAGAGGAGTGGTGATGACAGTCTCATACTGACAGCTACAACAGAAGGATATGTACTAAAAAATATGGTACAGTGTATATCCTACTCCTATGATACAACAGGAAACCTGGTAGAAATTACAGATATACATGGTAACACAACCAGATTTATTTATGAGGATAAGAAGCTGGTAAAAATAGAAACTGCAAGTGGTCAGCAGGTTATGTTGCAGTACGAGAGAGGCAGGCTCAGTCAGCTTAGGGACTCAAATGGCAGAGTAGTAAGATATACTTATCAGGATGATTATCTGACACAGGTAGATTTCCCCAATGGTGGACGTATGACATATGAGTATACCAGGGAGGGATATCTGGTTAAGCTGACCGATCTGAACGGTAAATGGTATTCTAAGAACTTCTATGATAGAAAAGGACGTGTTATCAGACAGGAACTGGAAGGTGGAGAGGAATATGTGGCATTCTATGATGATGCAAACAGACAGAACACATTCCTGACAACTTCGGACGGACAAAATATCATTTATTTTTATGGACAGGAGAAACTTGCAACCAGAATACTCTATCCGGATGGAACAGAGGAACAGAGGAAGTACGATCAGGCACGAAATTTAATTTGGGAAAAAGACCGACTGGGTAATGAACGGTTTCATGTATATAATCCGAATGGACTATTATCAGAAGAGCAGGAACCGGATGGACTGATTAAAAACTATATCTATAATGATGACGGACTTCCTGTCAGGGTATGGGATAATTCGGGACGGGAAATATGCAATGAATATGATGCAGAAGGTAATCTGTTATGCAATCGTAAAAGAATAGATGAGACACTATGGCAGACCACTACATTTACATACGACAGTCATGGAAGAATACTGACTGTGACAGACAGTGAAGGTAACACAGAAACTTACCGATATGACAGATTACTTCCATATCCTACAGAATACACAACAGCACAGGGCGATACGATTCGCTATAAATATGACTCTGCCGGAAATATGATTGAAATACAGGATGAACTGGGCAGTAGAACATATGCTTATAACAGTTTGGGACACAAGACAATGTTATGTGATGAAGAAGGTAATATTACCAGATATTACTATGATGCAGCGGCAAATATTACAAAAGAAATACTTCCAAATGGTTATGATAAGAGAGCAGATGATGGCACTGGTAATATTTATGAATATGATGTATGGGAGAACCTTAACAGAGTAGTAAGGCCGGACGGTGGAACATATACATATGAGCATGATTTCAGGGGAAATCTCCTTAGAGAGTACACACTGGATATGGAGCCGGGCAAATCCACAGGAATCATGTATCAGTACGATATGAACCATAACAGAATTAAGACAGTTTATCCTGATGGCGGAGTTCTTCGTGAAAAATATGATTCCTGTAATAATCTGCGTAAACGTATTCTGCCTGAGCAGTATGATGCAGTCCGGGATGATGGTGCAGGGTACACATACAGTTATGATAATATGAACAGACTTGTAGAAGTCACTAATGCTGAAAATATTGTAGAGCATCGGTATGTGTATGATCTGGCAGGAAATATGATAAAGGACATAGATGCAAAAGGCTATGATCTGGGGGATACAGATGATTCCAGGGTTGGAACTTTGTATACTTATGACCTGTTGGGAAGAGTGATCGCAGTCAGACAGCCGGTGACAGTGGATGAGCAGGGAAGAGTTGGTTATCGTCTGACCACATTCCGCTATGATAAGCTCGATAATTGTGTGGAAGAGAAGAGATATCTGGAGGAACAGACTGTTGACAGTGTACAGGGACGTGTCAATGTGATACATTCTGAGTATGATCATAATAACAGACTGATCAGAGTCGAAGATTCCCAGGGAGCGGTACAGGAGTATGCATACAATGCAAGGAATCAGCGCACTCTGGAGCGAAAGAAGATATCAGAGAATATCTGGCAGGAGAGACATTATTTTTATTCTCCGACAGGGCGTATTATCAAGCTTATGGACAGTGCAGATGAAGCCGGAAGCGGAAGAAAGTATGTGCCTACACTGTTCTCTTACGATGGCAATGGTAATATAGTGCGCATTCAGAATCCAAATGGTGATGAGATTCTTATGGAATATGATCTATGTGACCGTAAAATTGCAGAGACACACAGGGAGAAGAACGGCAGCATAGATAATACTACCTGCTCTGTCTATGATAAGGCAGACCATTTGATCGAAGTGAAATATGCAGACGGACACAGTCTCTATTATACATATGATGTATGTGGCAGACTGGTGTGTACACAGGACGAGCAGGGAGGCAGTCAGAGTAATATCTATGACCTTAATGGTAATCTGACAGCTTATATCGGAGCACAGGAACAGGCAGAATATGGTGTGGCAGCCAAAGGCTACAGATATACTTATGATATACAGGGAAGAAATACCCGGATAACAGCCCCGGATGGTAGTACACTGCACTATACACAGTACAATGGCTATGGAGAGGCTGTACGCGAGGGAGATGACCTGGGAGCAGCCAGCCTTGCTTATGATCTGGCAGGCAGGAGAACATCTGTCGTGACTGATGGAGGCAGCAGACAGCATTATCAGTATGATGCAGCAGGTAATATCATAGGACTGGAGGACGGCAATGGCAGATATACAGCTTATGTAACAGACCTGTGGGGACGTATTGAACAGGTGACAGCTCCGAATGGCAGTACAGAGAAGTACTGTTATGATCTGGCAGGCAATGTAACACAGGCAACAGATGGCAATGGTAATACTGTTACTTATGCGTATAATTGTATCAATAAACTTGCAGCCAGATGGGATGCATCAGGAGCACAAGAGACTTTCCTGTATGACAGGCAAGGAAGGCTGTATGAGCACACTGACAGGGATGGCAGAGTCGAGAGATACCGCTATAATATGTATGGAGAACCGACAGAACATGCTGCACCACAGTCCGGGCTGATGGAAAGCTGGCAGTATGACCATATGGGACAGCTCTGCAGTGCCATCAGTGCAGGCATGAGGTATGAGTACAGTTATTATCCCGGAGGACTTCTCAGGGAGAAAAGCGCCAGCGGAAGGATGCTGTTATCCTATACTTACGATCTGGATGGCAGGAAGACTTTACAGAAGGATCTGACCGGAAAGGAGACAGGCTATACTTATAACAGGAACGGCATGCTTTCACAGGTAATGGAGAATGGCAGATGCCTTGCAGCCTATGAGTATTATGCAGATGGAAATATAAAGAGCCTGAGGGTAGGAACAGATCTCGTTACGGATTATGCCTATGACCTGAACAAGAACCTGACCGGTATCAGGACTACTCTTGGGACTGGTGCGGGCAGCATAGTGTGTGACAACAGATATACTTATGACGGCAATGGAAACCGCCTGAGCAAGGCAGACCTGCAGGGACTGACGAAATATGCCTATGATGCCAACAACCAGCTCGTGCAGGTACAA
>CAYRAW010000182.1:0-6494 GCA_964422225.1 uncultured Roseburia sp. | reverse complement strand
CCGGCATGGAAAGATTGTGGATATGATATCAGCAAAGAAAAGGGATTTTATAATCTGTATAGGAAGCCTTTAAGGAGATTTGAAGAGCTGGGCGAAGTTAGTCTTAGCACTTTAGAAATTATACCAACTAAAAGAGAATGTTATTTTAGTCAGATTATACAGCTTATAGAACGAATACGAAAGGAAAATGAAACAGTAAAGCCAGAAGATATTGGGATTATGTTTCTTGAAAATACTAACCTGAATTATACTTTGGCAAAACAGCTTCAAGTGGAGATAAAGGACGTTTTTGACTGGGATGCAAATATTGGTTATGAAACGAAAGAAAAGAGAGAAGGGACGCTTTTTATTAGTAATAAGAATAATGTGAAGGGATTAGAATTTCCTTTTGTTATTTGTTTTATGCAGGGACGGCTTACGTCAAATTTGCAAACAAGAAATTCGATTTATATGATGTTGACACGTTCATTTATAACATCTTATTTTGTATTACCGGATGAAGATACTGATAGAATTACTAATATTATTAATGGTGTTAAAGAGGTAAATAGAAAGGGCTATCTGCATGTAGTAGAACCATCAGAAGCCGAAAAACAACGTCTGAATAATGCAATTATCAAACATACAAGCATTCATAAGTCTCAACGTGATATTGTAGAGGAAATATTGGATGAGCTGCACGTTCCGAAGCAATTGAGAGAAAAATTTCATTTTCTTGTTACAAACTTGTATAAAGATGAGTTTGACAAAGACAGGTTGTATGAAATTATACAGACAAATTATAACTTAATGAATTAGAATATGAGGTTACATTTGTGAAGAAAATAGTGCAAGTATCATTTGGTAATTATTATTATGAGAGATTCATGCGCCCCATGCGTGAGAAACAAGATAATATTTTACTTATTTTGGATATACTTAATATCTTGTTGATTGGTGAAGAAAAGGATAATGTAAAAGGCAAGATACTGATAAAAGTTGATAAAATGAGTCGATTATTTTGTTTTTTAAAGGAGAAATATTTTTCTATAGTATTTCCATTTGAAATAGAACAACGAGCTGGATATGAAAATGTTTATAAAATATATGATGCTATTTTGGATATGGAAATAGATAACAGGATAGTTGTTCTTTTGGAAAGAATGCTTGTGCGAATCGATTTCGTAGATAATACGGTGGATGAAATCATAGAAAATGCATATCTTGATGTCTCAGAAGAAGGATATACAGAGGAAGAAATCAGCAATTGTTTTGGACTTATGTTACGACTGTTATCTTTGGAATTAGGGTATATTAGATATGATTATGATCCTGAACATGTGAATGGAAATTTGCATCCGTTGCATCATTTGGATATTAACTATACATCTAAAGGAACGTATAAGTTAGGGCTGAAAGGGAAGATGGAAGAGGATGAGTTTGTTGATTTATTAGATATAAAAACAGAGTGTAAGTATGTTATATGATTATATCTTTCATGTGGAAGTGGTATACATCCAAGGGTGTATGTAACAAATATGGTTGGAACAAAGAAGCTAAATCAATTGACAGAAGTATTGAACTGTTAAGCACCAAAATAAATGTAAAAAGCAAAAAAATGTTGAAACATATCATAGAGGAGAGTATGGGAATGAATCTATACAATAACGAAATATATCAACAGGATATAGAATCAACATGGAAGCTGGGTAATTTTAATAAATTAGAAGGCAGCAGAATTTTAATTACCGGTGCTACAGGTATGATCGCATCGGTGATCATTGACATTCTTATGCAGTATAATAATATCATAAAGAATCCTTCTCAAGGTATTCATATCATTGCTGTCAGCCGTAATGTAGAAAAAGCCAGAGAGCGTTTTGCGCCCTATTGGGATAGTGACTTTTTTACCTACTTTTCCCATGATATATCACAACCTTTGCCAGAGTCAGGGGATATTGATTATATTTTCCATGCAGCAAGTAACACGCACCCAAGAGCTTATTCGACTGATCCGGTTGGTACCATTACTGCCAATGTGTTGGGTACATATGAGCTTTTATCCTATGCTGCAGAGCATCATTGCAGGCGTTTTCTGTGTTTTTCTTCCGTGGAAATCTATGGAGAGAACAGAAAAGATGTGGACAAGTTTGAGGAATCTTACCTGGGATATATTGACTGTAATACTGTTAGAGGTGGCTATCCGGAGAGTAAGAGGCTTTCAGAATCTTTATGCAATGCTTTTGCAGCGCAGAATGGACAGGATTTTGTAATTGGACGTTTCTCAAGGGTGTACGGACCGACCATGGGGATAGACGATTCTAAGGCAATCGCTCAGTTTATCAGGAAAGCGGCAGCAGGTGAAGATATTGTACTGAAGAGTGAAGGAAATCAGTTATATTCTTATACCTATGTGGTAGATGCAGCAGTAGCTGCTTTATATTTATTATTATATGGAAAAAGCGGTGAAGCCTATAATGTTGCGGATGAGAATTCCGAAATAACATTAAATGAGCTTGCTGGAATTCTTGCGGATGCAGCTGGTTCACGAGTGGTATTTGAGTTACCGGATGCAGTGGAGAAGGCGGGATATTCTACTGCCACAAAAGCACTTCTGGATACGAAGAAGATCAACGAGTTAGGATGGAGAGCCGGGACTTCTATAAAAGAGGGACTGGAGAAGACGGTTCAGATATTAAGAGACTGTAGATAAAAGGCAGCATAAGGGGGAAATGACGTGAATATAGCAGTATTGTTAGCAGGTGGTGTAGACCCTACTTTTAAGATGGATATACCTAAGCAATTCGTAAATGTGTATAATAAACCTATCATTGTATATACAATGCAGAAGTTCCAGAACCACCCGGAGGTAGATGCGATTATGATTGCGTGTCTAAAAGGCTGGGAGAACATGGTGCAGGCGTATGCGAAGCAGTTTCGCATTGATAAGTTAAAGTGGGTCATTACGGGTGGTGTGTCAGGACAGGATACTTCAAGACTGGCAGCAGATGAGCTGATGCACAGTTGTAAAGAGGACGATATTGTGATTATTCATGATGCAATCAGACCGTTAGTGTCAGATGAGATCATTTCAGACAGCATTCGTTCCTGCAAAAGGCAGGGAATGGGGATATCAGCAGTGATATCCATGGATAATGTAATGCTGACAGATGATGGCATCTGTGGGCTGCGTTCAATATCCCGATATGCCTTTCGAAGGATACAGACACCACAGACATATCGCTTAGGCGATTTGCAGAAGTACCACAAACAAGCGGTAGAACAGGGAATTTTAAATGAAAATGATACTAACAATATGGTATCGAAATTAGGACAGAAGGTTTATTTATCCAAGGGATCTGATCTGAATATCAAGATCAATACAGTAGAAGATGTAGAGATGTTCAAGTCCATATACAATATGGGCAATAGAGATGGGCAGGAGTAAGGTCAAGGAGGACACCTATGAACGTAGCATTGGTTCTGGCAGGAGGAAGTGGAAGCAGGACGGAACAGTCTGTCCCGAAACAGTTCTTGGCAATATATGATAAGCCAATTATTATTTATACATTAGAGGCTTTTCAGAATCATCCTGATGTGGATGCGATTATTGTATCCTGTATAGATGGTTGGCTGGATGTACTGGAGGGATATGCGCGGGCATATGGGATCACGAAGTTAAAGTGGATTGTTGAAGGCGGTGAGAATGGACAGGCATCTGCAAGAAAGGCGTTGTTGGAATTAGAGTCTCATTGCAGTGAGGACGATATCGTGCTTATTCATGATGCAGTACGCCCCTTGATATCTCAGGAGATCATAACAGATTGTATTGCAAAAGCAAAAGAATATGGTTCGGGTTTATCTGCCGTTCGATGTCAGGAAACGATCATGCGCACAGAAGATGGTGAGAGCGGTAATGATGGTATTGACAGAAATGATATCATGAGAGTACAGACACCGCAGGCTTATCGATATGGTAAGGCATTATGGGCGCATAAAGAAGCATTGAACAGAGGAATTACAAATGCAGTGTATACAAATACACTGATGCTGGAATTAGGAGCAGAATTGCACTTTTCTTTAGGATCAAATAAGAATATTAAGATTACAACATTAGAAGATATAGATATTTTTAAGGCATTGTATTCCACAAAGAGAGATGCATGGCTGAGAAGTAATAAAGAGACAAAATAATGTTTTGCGGTTATAACCATAAAACATCATTGATGGCATACAATAATGAGTATAATGGATTTTGAGAAATGAAGGGAGTAAGCAGCATGGGTGTGTACTTTAATCCTGATAATGATAGTTTTAAACAGGCAAAGAACAGTCTGGTATATGTCGATAAGACAGGACTTTTAGAAATTCTGAATAAAAAATTTCAACAGAAGATAAATGTATTGGTTTAAGCCATGCCAGACGATTTGGTAAATCTCATGCAGCGGGTATGATAGATGCATACTACAGTCTTGGTTCTGATTCAACAAGTCTTTTTGAAAATACAAAAATTTCTCAAAACTGTGATCACAAAAGATATATGAATAAATTTAATGTGATCCATCTTGATATTTCAACGTTTTGGGATTCTTATAAAGATAATATTGTTGAAAAGATAATCGAATATGTTTATAGAGATTTTGAACAGGTATTTGGGAATGAGTTAAATTATCAGGATAATTTCAGCTATATGCTGATGCGAATTTATCAGAAAACGAATATTCCTTTTGTAATTATTATTGATGAGTGGGATTGTGTCATTAGAAATGGCAACGACGAAGAATTAGTTCATAAATACTTGCAATTTTTACATTCTATTTTTAAATCAGAAGAGTCAAAATCCTTTCTGGCATTAGCATATGTTACGGGTATTTTACCAATCAAAAAGATAAAAGATGAATCAGCCCTGAATAATTTTAGGGAATATACCATGTTGGATTCATATCCGATTACTGAGTTCTATGGATTTACGGAAGAGGAAGTAAAGGTTCTATGTAGAAAGTATGATATGGATTTTGAAACAGTGAAAGCATGGTATAATGGATATTTGATTGATGGTAAGCACATGTATAATCCTAATTCTGTTGTAATTGCAATGGATAGACATAGATTTGATTCTTATTGGAAGAACACTTCTTCTTTTGAAACGATCAATACTTTCATTTCTATGAATTACGAGGGATTAAAGGACGATATTATGACAATGTTGGCAGGTGGAAAAGTATACGTTAATACCAATACTTTTCAAAATGATCTGTCAACGGTTTCTTCAAAGGATGAGGTATTAACTGCCTTAATTCATTTAGGATATTTAGGGTACGATAGGGATGAAGAATCTGCTTATGTTCCTAATTATGAGGTGAAGATGGCTTATCAGGCTGCATTGAATGTTGGCAGTTGGAGAGAAGTGGCTAAGTCCATTGCTAAATGTGATGAATTGCTGAGAGCTACAATAAATGGCAACAGACCGGCTATGATAGTTGAGTTAAAGTATAATCAATCTGCAGATACAGCAATCAGGCAGATCAAGGAGAGGCGTTACCATGGTACACTCTCCGGGTATGGAGATAAGATTCTCTTAGTAGGAATTAATTATGATCCAGATAGTCAGGATAAAAAACATCATACATGTATTATTGAGGAATATGGAAAAAAGAGATACGATAGTGAAATGTAACGTATCAGCAGGGCACGGAACAGGCGCAAGAGAAGCATACCAGAATCTGAGTGTAAGTGCACAGAAGCATCTGGAGGGCTGTCTGGATGCGATTAATGATTGGAATAAATAAAAGAGAAGTGCTCTTAGCACTTCTCCGGTTCCTCATAGTCAACACCAAATGTATCAACGGTTACTTTTTTCATGACCTGTTTCTTGAGTGGTCTGTCAGAGTAATCGGTCTGGGTGGTGGCGATTTTGTTTACGATATCCTGTCCTTCGATCACTTTACCGAAAGCTGCGTATGCACCGTCTAAGTGAGGAGCGTTCTTATGCATAATGAAGAACTGGCTGCCTGCGGAATCCGGCATCATGCTTCTTGACATGGATAAGACACCTTCTGTGTGCTTCAGGTCATTAGCAAAGCCATTCTGTGCGAATTCACCTTTGATAGAGTAGCCGGGACCGCCCATGCCTGTTCCGTCAGGACATCCGCCCTGGATCATGAAGCCATTGATGACTCTGTGGAAGATCAAGCCGTCATAGTAGCCTTTCTTTACAAGGCTGATAAAATTCTTTACTGTGTTAGGAGCGATTTCAGGATAAAGCTCTGCTTTGATGATATCGCCATTTTCCATTTCAATTGTAACAATGGGATTCTGTGCCATAGTATAATCTCCTTTATTTATTGATAAGAGCAGTTTTGTTATGAACTGCTGCGATATCTTTATTGTAGTTGAAATCAGTATATTCATCAAGCCAAAAGCTATAAAAAAATTATAATAAAAGGTGTACCCATATGCAGAAAAATGTAAATCAGTTATTATTATGTCTTCCACATTTACAGCGAGAGCTTGGG
>CAYRAW010000181.1:0-6512 GCA_964422225.1 uncultured Roseburia sp. | reverse complement strand
CACCGTGCCCAAACAAATTTGCCAGAGGCATTTCCAAATGATTCATCATCCAGACCATGAAGTCAGAGGAAGTATAGTCTCTCAGGATCAGGCGGCCGCCTTTGCGCAGAACACGGTATGCACTATTGAAAAAATTCTGAGGATTGGGATAGTGGTGGAAACTGTTAGCACAAATGACTGCATCGAAAGAATCCTCCGCAAAGGGCAGATTCTCGCTGTCTCCCACAATAAATTCCGTATTGGATAGTTTTTTTGCCTGTGCGACATGAATCATCTCTGGAGTGAGATCAAGACCGACATAATGTCTATCCGGATACTTTTCATGAAGTAACTGAAGCATGGGGCCTGTCCCACAGCCACAGTCGAGTACATCGTGAAATGGTTCCTTTTCCAGCTCTGCCAGGATCGGCGGATAGTCATCCTTGCATAATTCATAGATGCCGGCGTGTCCGCTGTCATAAATTTTAGCTGCCTGTGTAAATTCTTTAATAGAAAGTTCTTTATACTTTTCAGGTGTCATATAGACCTTCTCCTTAATATTAATTCTTTGGTTAGATGTTCCTAACTAACACTATCATAAATTTTCAAAAAAGTCAAAAAACTGCAGATTGAAAAAACAAAAACTATTGACAAATAAACAGAATGCGATAAAATATAACAGTGCTATATAGCAATGTTATATTTTATTGTTGTGCAGATCAAAAAGGAATCGTTATGACAGAAAAAGCGGAAAATACAAGAAACAACATATTAAATACTGCGTTGAAACATTTTTGGAAATATGGTTTTTCAGGGGTGTCTCTCAGAAATATTGTAAAAGATGCCGGGCTTACAACGGGAGCATTTTATAAATATTATCCGACAAAAGAGAAACTGTTCGATGCACTGGTCGACCCTTATGTAGATGAGATTTATAAAATATATGATGATATCCTTGAGCGTTTTATGAACCTTTCTGTTACAGAGCAGACACAGAATATGACGGAAACATCCATGGATGGAATGGAACAGATCATCGATTATATATATGATCACTATGATCATTTCAGACTGTTATTAAAATGCGGCGATAGTGGGAAATATGAGGCTTTTATACATAATATGGTGGAACGCGAAATAAAGTCCGGTGAGATATATATAGAAAAAATGCGCACTATAGGCATCAATATGCCCCAAGTGAGTGATAGCCTTATACATATGATATACACAGGGTTTTTCTCATCTGTTTTTCAGATCATTGAGCATGATATAGACAGGGAGACAGCTAAGGAAAATGTGCATCAGCTGAGAGAATTCAACACCGGAGGATGGGAGAGATTATGGGGGATTCAATTTCCGGCAGAGAATCATGCAAAGCCGGAGTGTGATACTCCTAAAAAAGAACAGATCGAATAATATTTGGCGGCAAGACGCAAAAATTATATTTTTGAATTTGCAGAAAAGCCGTCAAATTTATTATATAAGAGTTAGTTATAACTAATAAATATTAGTAGAAGGAGACTACAAACATGAAGAAAAAGAAAAAGTCAACTGTCGGTTGGATTCTCACATGGGCCGGTCAGAGGAAATCTGACTACGTGTGGAGTGTTATTCTGGCAATTGCAAACGTAGTGTTCAGAATCATTCCATATTTTATGATTGCAGATGTGGTGAAAATGTTTCTGGATGAAGAGAAAGATTTTCAAAAGTATCTGATGAGAGCAGTGTATATTGCGGGATCATTTATGATAGCTGAACTGTTTCACTCATTATCCACGACCTGCTCGCACAAAGCAACTTTTGCAGTACTTTCCAATATCAGAAAATCCTGTTGTGATAAACTGGCAAGAGTTCCGCTTGGATATGTGAAAGATACACCTTCGGGATCTTTTAAAAATATTATGGTGGAGCGAATTGACAGCATTGAGACAACATTGGCACATGTAGTTCCGGAATTTACCTCAAATCTGCTGGCGCCGGTCATTATCCTGATATATTTTTTCATGACCGACTGGAGACTGGCTCTGTGGTCATTTGTACCTGTAGTTATTGGATTTTTATCTTTTTTTGGAATGATGATAGATTATCAGCCAAGTTTTGAAAGAACCGTAAGAACAACAAAAGATCTGAATGATGCGGCAGTCGAGTACATAGATGGGATCGAGGTCATCAAGGCATTTGGTAAAACAGAAAGTTCCTACGCCAAGTTTACAAAGGCTGCCAGAGCATGTGCAGATTCTTTTATCTCATGGATGAAGAGATGTTCCCTGTTTCAGGCACTCTTATTTGTAGTTATGCCATACACGCTGCTTACGGTTCTGCCAATGGGAGCACATTATGTGGATAATGGCACATTGGATATATCCGCTTTTGTAATGTGCATTATTTTGTCACTTGGCATCGTTGGCCCGCTTATTACGGTTGGCTCCTATATAGATGATCTGGGGAAAATCGGTGTTATCGTGGGAGAAGTTACCGGTATTTTGGAACATCCTGAGCTTGAACGCCCACAAACAGGCAAAGCCGTGCCGAAAGACAACTCTATTACATTGGAAAATGTAAAATTTGCCTATCATGATAAGGAAATTCTGCATGGAATTAATATGGAATTAAAGGCAGGAACAGTCAATGCAATCGTAGGACCGTCGGGAAGCGGTAAATCTACGATTGCCAAACTGATCGCATCTCTATGGGATGTGGATTCAGGAAGTATAAAAATTGGCGGTGTGGATATCAGGCAGATTGCCTTACCGGAATTTAACAACAGAATTGCTTATGTCTCACAGGACAATTATCTTTTTAATGAGACTGTTCGTGAAAATATCAGACAGGGAAAGCCCAATGCAACAGATGCCGAAGTAGAGGAAGTTACAAGGAAAAGTGGATGCTATGATTTTATTATGAATCTGGAAAATGGCTTTGATACTGTCGTTGGAGGGGCAGGTGGACATTTGTCAGGTGGTGAAAGGCAGAGAATATCCATCGCAAGAGCAATGCTTAAAGATGCACCTATTGTGATACTTGATGAGGCAACTGCTTATACAGATCCGGAAAATGAAGCCATCCTTCAGAATTCGATCGCAAAGCTTGTAACAGGAAAGACTCTGATCGTTATTGCTCACAGGCTTTCCACTGTTAAGGATTCCGATCAGATATTTGTGGTAAATGCGGGAAATGTGCAGGCCCATGGAACCCACGAAGAATTATTGACAATGTGCCCCTTATACAGGGACATGTGGAATGCACACATTTCTGTGAAAGATACTGTAAAGGAGGGCGAGTGATATGTTCGAAGTTTTGTCAAAATTTTTTCAATTCTCAGGTAAGAAAAACAGCAATAAATTCAAGCGTTCTATTGTACTTGGACTGATCGAAGCTCTTGCTTCAGCCATGAGGATACCGGCAATCATGTATATACTTATGGGAATTATTGAGGGAAAACCTCTTGGCAGATATATCGCAGGTTCGCTGGGAATCATGGGAGTATCTATTGTGATAAGCGTCTTATGTAAAATGAGATCTACTGTTCTGCAAACAGAGGGTGACTATGATGCCTGCGCATTTAAAAGAATCGAAATAGCAGAACATCTAAGATACCTTCCCATGGGATATTTTAATGCCAACAGTATTGGGGAAATCTCTTCAGTTACGACGAATACCATGGAAAGTCTTGGGGACGTGGCTACACGTGTAGTTATGCAGACGACACAGGGAATCCTGGAAACTTCCATGATCATTCTGATGATCCTTGTCTATGACTGGCGAATTGGCCTGATCGCATTGGCAGGAGTTTCCATCTTCTTTGTCATCAATACTATCATGCAGAAGGCCGGTCGAAAAGAGTCTGAACGCAAGGTTATTTGTGACACAGAACTTGTTAATCAGATCATGGAATATATTCAGGGTATTTCAGAAGTAAAATCATACAATCTGATAGGCGCACAGACGAAACGACTGAATGATGCAAATGACGCTTGTGCAAAAACGAACATTAACATGGAACTGGTATTTGTGCCATTTCACTTTCTCCAAAATGTAGTGACAAAAATTACTGGTGCAGCCATTATAGTTGCTTCTGCCTGCTTTTATATTAATGGTACAATGAGTATGCTTTATGCAATTGGTATGTCGATCTCTGCATTTTTACTTTATTCTAGTCTGGAAGCAGCGGGAAGTTTTTCATCACTTCTACATGTTGTCAGTGTGGGTGTAGATAAGGCAAATGCAATCCTTGCGCTTGATACAATGGATATCAATGGAAAAGATGTGAAACCTCAAAATCATGATATTGAACTTTCAAACGTGACCTTTTCCTATAATGAGAGAAAGATCATAGACGGCGTTTCACTTTCTATTTCGGAAAAAACAACGACGGCGATCGTTGGACCATCTGGTGGTGGCAAATCAACATTGTGCAACCTGATCGCAAGATTCTGGGATGTGGATTCTGGAGAAGTGACATTGGGCGGTATAAATGTAAAAGACTATAGTATGAACAGCCTTATGAGTAATTTTGCCTTTGTATTTCAGACGGTATATCTGTTTGCAGATACGATTGAGAACAATATCAAGTTCGGCCGGCCGGAGGCAAGTCATGCGGAAGTTGTTGAGGCAGCCCAAAAGGCATGCTGCCACGAATTTATCAGCAAGCTCCCAGATGGGTATAACACAGTGATCGGGGAGGGTGGTGCAACCTTATCAGGCGGCGAAAAACAGCGTATTTCGATTGCCCGTGCAATTATGAAGAATGCACCGATCATCATTCTTGATGAGGCGACCGCAAATGTAGATCCAGAAAATGAGAAGGAACTGGTCGAAGCCATTGATGCATTGACGAAGGAAAAAACAATCATTATGATCGCACATCGGTTAAAAACAGTACGGCATGCAGATCAGATCGTGGTCGTAGACCGGGGACAGGTTGTGCAAAAAGGAACACATGAAGAGCTTATGGAACAGGATGGTATTTACAGAAGATTTATCAATTCCAGAGAACAGGCAGTAAGCTGGAAAATCGCACATTAGATATTTGCACTTTTTATTCCTATTCTCACAGTTCAATTTAGAGAAAGAGATATCTTGACTATATAGAAGTTTTGTTATATAATCATAAACCGACAGGCTGTCGGTATGGATGAAAGAAGGTGGCATAGTGAGTAATAGCAAAGAAGCAGAAGAAAGAAAAAAAGAGATACTTGATGTAGCGGAAGAATTATTTACGGCAAAAGGATACGATAGTACCAGTACAACGGATATCTTAGAAAGAGTTGGAATTGCAAGAGGAACATTATATTATCATTTTAAGTCAAAAGAAGAAATATTGGATGCTTTAATTGACAGAATCATACAAGGTATGGTTAGCAATATTCATTCCGCAATTTCGGATAAAACAACGGTATCACAAAAATTGATTTCTTTTATAGGTGCAATGAAAGTTGATTCTGCCATTGGAAGGGAAATTACAGATTATGCCCATAAACCGCAAAATGCTCTGATGCATCAAAAAATTCAGAACTCTCTTTTGACAGTACTGACTCCAGTTGCCGCTGAGATAATCAGGGAAGGAATGAAAGAGGGCAGTTTTTCTACAGATTATCCTGAAGAAGCGGCAGAGATGCTTTTAATTTATAGTAGTGTTGTTTTTGATGATATGAATGAAATAACAGAAGTAGAATGGGAAAGAAAGGCCGCAGGATTTGTATTTAATATGGAAAGATTATTAGGTATAAAGCAGGGAAGTCTTTCAGAAATTGTTAACTTTATCAATTAAGTTTTTTGGAATCCTTTTTAGGGTTCCAAAAAAATAACGCTTTATAGACTGACAGTCGGTCTATAAAAAGAGATAGGAGAGATATATTATGGATAGTTGTAAATCAGGTTTTAAAAAGTTTTTATTATTATGGCTGGGGGAACTTATTTCATCTATAGGAGGGGGACTGACAAGTTTTGGATTGGCTGTGTATGTATTTAATGAGACAGGCAGTGCGGCAAGCATGGCGGTGGTATCTTTTCTGGCATTTCTTCCAACTTTGATACTTTCTGTTCCAGCGGGGGTGTTAGCAGATCGTTATGATAGAAGAATGTTGATGATGATTGGAGATGGTTTTTCAGGAATTGGCGTTCTTTATATTTTAATATGTATGTATAGTGGTCATGCTTCTTTGATGCAGATATGTATCGGCGTATTGATCAGTTCCATTTTTTCAGCGTTGTTAGAACCTTCCTATAGGGCAACTATAACAGAAATTTTGACAAAAGAAGAATATTCTAAAGCAAGTGGCATGGTCAGTCTGGCAGGTAGTGCAAGGTATCTTGTATCTCCAGTGATGGCAGGTATGCTATTGGCAGTAAGTGACATTAAATTGCTGCTTGTGATAGATATTTGTACTTTTTTTGTAACGGTTACGATGACAGGGATTGTAAAACAAGGAGTTGTTACCAGAAGAATTGTGAAACAGGAGACATTTCTGAGTAGTTTTAAGGAGGGTGGAAAAGCAATTACCACAAAACGGGGAGTAATTGTTTTGATCATT
>CAYRAW010000180.1:0-6534 GCA_964422225.1 uncultured Roseburia sp. | reverse complement strand
CCTACAAGCTGTTGACTATTTGAATTGAATAGCCCAACCCATGAAATTCCTTGAAACCAGTTCGGTTTTGAGGTTTTTTGTTTATACGATAAATGTTAACGATTTTTTCATATTTATAATCTTGTTATGTAACTTTAGTTACTGTATAATAAAGTATATCTAGTTGTGCGCTTAACGCACTATCGCAACTGCTATACGTTCTGTATGGCATAATCACATGTTTTTATGAAGAAAGGGTGTTATAGATTGGGAAAAAAGAGTGAAGAGACAATCAGAAACTTTACGCATAAATATTCACAAGTCTGTGCAGATAATAATGCAATCAATCCAGAACTGTTCAGTGAGTACGGTGTAAAAAGAGGATTACGTGATAAAAACGGTAAAGGCGTATTATCAGGACTGACTAATATTTCCATGATCAAATCCTCAGAAGAAATAGATGGCAAGACAGTTCCCTGTGATGGACAGTTGTACTACAGGGGCTACAATATTTTTGATCTTGTACGTGGTTTTCAGGCGGATGGCAGATTTGGTTTTGATGAGTGCGCATATCTTTTACTTTTTGGAGAACTGCCCACAACAGATCAGTTGATGGATTTTAAGAAAATACTTGCCTATAGTATGACATTACCTACGAACTTTGTAAGAGACGTTATTATGAAGGCGCCAAGTCACGATATAATGAATTCTTTGACCAAGAGTGTGCTCACACTTGCATCTTATGATGATAATGTATCTGATCTGTCATTAGACAATGTTCTGAGGCAGAGCCTGATGCTTATCAGCGTATTTCCTATGTTATCTGTATATGGCTATCATGCCTATAATCATTATGAATGTGATGACAGCTTATATATTCACAGACCAGACCCGACACTTTCAACAGCAGAAAACCTTCTTAGAATGTTAAGGCCGGATAAGTCCTATACACCGACAGAGGCGAAGGTATTGGATGCAGCGCTTGTATTACATATGGAACATGGTGGTGGTAATAATTCTACTTTCACAACCAGAGTTGTTACAAGCTCAGGTTCTGATACCTATTCTGTTATTGCAGCAGCACTGTCTTCACTGAAAGGACCGAAACATGGTGGAGCCAATATCAAGGTAGTACAGATGATGGAGGATCTGCGCAGAAATGTAGAGGATACAACCGATGAAGAGGCAGTACGTGCTTATCTGTACCGCCTGCTCAATAAGGAAGCCTTTGACAGAAGCGGTCTGATCTATGGTATGGGACATGCCGTATATTCCATTTCCGACCCGAGAGCCAGAGTATTCAAGAGTTTTGTAGAGAAGCTGGCTGATGAGAAGAAGCATCATAAGGATTTTGAACTGTATTCCATGATCGAGCGTCTGGCACCGGAAGTAATTGCGGAAAAATGCAGAATCTACAAGGGCGTTAGTGCAAATGTTGACTTTTACAGTGGTTTTGTATACAGTCTGCTTGGTATTCCTCTTGAACTGTATACTCCAATCTTTGCAATCGCCAGAATCGTTGGCTGGAGTGCACATAGAATGGAAGAGCTGATCAATGTAGACAAGATCATCAGACCTGCTTACAAGAGCATCGTGACATTGAAGCCTTACCAGACCTTGAAAGAGCGCTCTACACCCAAACTGGATGGAAAAGATAATAAAGTTTACAAAATTGGCATGCTCGAGGATGAAAGTACAGGAGAATCTTAAAGTTTTATCTTCATAATGAACATAATGAATAAGAAGCAAAGCAGTGAATTTCTATCGAAAAATAGAGGTTCACTGTTTTTTGTAAATAGAAACTGTGACCACTGTGCAGGAAACTCCGTCTATATAAGTGAAGGGGTCAAAAAGGAATTCCAAAGATGTCAGAAATACATTAAAAAAGTGAGGAGAAACGAGATGGAAGATAAGGAAATTCTTGGATTGTACTGGAATCGTTCTGAGAATGCCATAACAGAAACAAGAAATAAATACGGGCGGTATCTGCGTGGCATTGCTGCAAGGATTCTGAGAAACAATGAGGATGCCGAAGAGTGCGAGAGTGATACATACATGAAAGCCTGGAATCGGCTGCCGCCGGATAAGCCGGATATTCTGTCGGCTTTTCTGGGGAAAATCACACGTAATCTGTCATTAGATCTCTATGAGAAGAAAAATGCACAGAAGCGTGGAGGTGGTGAGATACCACTGATCCTGGAAGAACTGGAAGAATGTCTGTCAAGTCAGGATAACCCAATGCAGGGAATCGAGAAGCATATGGTAGTAACTGAGGTTCTGAATCAGTTCCTGGAAGGGCTGACTTATGATAATCGCAACATATTCATCAGAAGATACTGGTATGCAGATTCGGTGAAAGAAATAGCCAGCCGCTACAACATCAGTGAGAGCAAAGTCAAAATGACACTAGCAAGAGACAGACAGAAATTAAAAGCATGCCTGGAACAGGAGGGAATCGAGATATGACAAAGCAGGATAGAAGTATGGAATTGTTAAGAAATATTGGAGAAGTGAAAGAGCAGTATATTGCAGATGCTGACAGCAAAAAGAAAGTGAGGAAATTTACAATGAAGAAATCCATGTATGCAGGTATGATAGCAGCTTGTCTGGCAGTTGTAGTAATAGCAGGAGGAGTAGTAAATCATAACAGAATATCGCAGGATGAGAATGTGCAGATCCCTAATCCATATATAGAATGTAAAAATCTGACAGATGCGTCAGAAATTGCAGGCTTCGATATGTCTGCACCGGACAGTTATCTGGACAGTGTCTCAACAGAGATAGAGGCGATAGAGCAGGATATGATCCAGATCATGTATCTGGATGCAGAAGGCAATGAGATATTCAGAATCCGAAAAGCAACAGGTACAGAGGATATCAGTGGCGATTATAATACCTATGAGCAGGAGCTGAATGAGGAATATGATGGAACGACAGTGACCTTAAAGGGTAATGCTGATACCTATAGTGTTGTTACATGGAACAATGGTGACTTTACTTATGCGATTGATGCACAGGATAATCCGTTGACGAAAGAACAGGTCATTGAGTTGATAAATCTTGTCCAGTAAAATATTTTCAACAGAAATAAAGAAAAGATAATATGACCATTAAAACTTTATAATATTTTCTAATTGAGGGAAAATGACAGGAATTTAGGCGTATAATCAGAAAATAAGTAATCAAAATGAAGTAAGAAAGAAGGGAGTTCGTTATGAAAGAGGTCAAATATACTGGCATGCTTTAAATAAAAAGTGCTTTCCATTCATGAAAATAACGAGTATAATACGAGTTAGACTAAACTAATTCGCAAAAGTATTATGGATTCTCTGGGAAACCATTGAGTTTTCATGGAAAAAGGTAGATAATAGTTTACGAAAATGAATGGAAGGAAGAATAAGTCATGTTTGGTAAAATAGGTAGAAACGATCCCTGCTGGTGTGGCAGCGGTAAAAAATATAAAGTATGCCATGAGGCATTTGATGAAAAAATCAATAAGTATGCACGAATGGGACATATCGTGCCGAAGCATAATATGATCAAAACACCAGAGCAGATTGAAAAAATCAAGGAGAGCTGTAAGATCAATATTGCAGTACTTGATTATCTGGAAAAGAACATCCATGAGGGCATGAACACTGCAGAAATCGATCAGATCGTGTATGATATGACCACACAGATGGGTGGTATTCCCGCACCACTTAATTATGAAGGATATCCCTACAGTGTGTGTACTTCTGTAAATAATCAGGTTTGCCATGGATTCCCATCGGAAGATGTGATCCTCACAGCAGGAGATATTGTAAATGTTGACTGTTCTACCATTCTCAATGGGTATTTCTCGGATTCTTCCAGAATGTTCTGCATTGGTGAGGTAAGTCCTGAGAAGAAGAAGCTGGTAGAAGTAACGAAGGAATGTGTGGAGCTTGGACTGAAAGAAGTGAAACCATGGGGATTCCTTGGAGATATGGGTCAGGCAGTACATGATCATGCTTTTGCAAATGGTTATACTGTTGTTCGCGAAATCGGCGGTCATGGTGTGGGTCTGGAATTCCATGAAGACCCATGGGTTGGCTATAATACGAAACGTGGACAGGATATGCTGTTAGTGCCCGGTATGATTTTTACGATCGAACCTATGGTAAATATGGGTAAGCCCGATATTTATATTGATGATGATAATGACTGGGAAGTTTACACAGAAGATGGATTGCCCTCTGCACAGTGGGAGATCATGGTGCTCGTAACAGAGGATGGAAACGAAGTCCTTTGCTGGTAAGAATATAAAATTTAAAAAAGTATGATGTCTGGCTGCATCATACTTTTTTTGTGCTGTTTACAAACATTTTACGTAGCTATGATTTTGATTTTTACACTTAAATGAATGGATCATGTGTCTTCACAGGGATTTGCGTGGGGGTATATCGGCAGTTGTGTTCCTTTTATTTTCTCGCTTATATTGATGCTTTTTGCTGATTCTATTGGAATATCAATGGAAACAGCCATGATGTCTGCTTTTGTGATTATTTCGGAATTGCGGTGTTTGCTATGTTCCTGTCATCCCAGATTCAGTTCTGGATACTGGCTATTCTTGTTGGAATGTTTCAGGGGGGAATACAGGCATTGTCACGTTCTTATTTTACCAAAATTATTCCGACAGAAAGGTCAGGAGAATATTTCGGCTTGCTTGATATCTGTGGCAAAGGGGCATCAGTTATGGGAACAACTATAGTTAGTGTCATATCTCAGCTTACAGGAAATATTAATATGGGGGTAGGAATGATTTCTATTCTTTTTGCGATAGGATTTCTGTTGTTCCGATTGGCGGTTAATGAAGAGGAAAAGTATTACTGTTCGACCAGTTAAAAATAAGTATTGTCTAAATTATTGATTTATTATACGATAGAGATGTGAGTATTGTCTTATACATACAAGAACTACCGTGAATCAGTAAGCAATCAGATATTTTGAAAGTAAACACAATATAATAGAGGAATAGTATGAATAGTATAGATGAAGTATACGAAAAATTAGGCTATGCATTTAAAAATATTTTAACGGATGATATTGTTAAAACAGGATGGACAAAGATAAAGGTAAGATATGATATTACATGGGATGGCGAATCGGAGTCATATATTTATTGGGATCCGGCTGGAAATATACATAGTTTTAGAGAATTGTTTGATGGAATATTTGATGAAAAATTCAAATTGTATAAGAAACGTCAAGAAGAATATGGGATTACGGTGTCGTTAGCAGGAAACCTGTATCCTATGTATAAAAAAATAGGTAAAGAAATAAGCGTGGTATATTATGAATTATATAAAAATGGTGAATACAAAGTAGAAGTTCTGGAAAAGAATGATTATCCAATGGACAGTGATAGTGACAGAAATAGTTTATGGGAATACAAAGAACGAGGATTTGATAATCTTGATAAGTTCAGTAAAGAACGAGTTCTTAAATATTTTACTATGGAGCAGATTCAGCAAGGAATCAGAACCCTTCCTGCCACAGAAAGTATCTCAATAGAAAAAGAAACGAATAGGTAATCATTGTATCTGAAAAGAACATTAATGTAGTACTATAAAATAATAAATATGAAAAAAGAAGGTGAAAGCCGATGAAACAAGATAGTATTTTGGGTGATTTGTATTTTCAAGTTACGTGGAAAGGAAAATATGAATATATGTTATTTCAACAGGCATGTGTTGTTGAGCTATCAGTAGAAGGAAAAGAAGATGAAGAAATAGCAGAAACCCAAAGGCAGGCATTTATAAAATTTAACGAAAGTAAAGGCATATTAACAAATCAAATAGAAGATATGATATATGATTATTACCAGAGTCAGTGTCAGGAGTATAGAAATATGTTTGAGGAACAGGCAGATATTTATGCACCAATTATTCATAATAAAAGTGAAATGGCACAATTGGTAAAACCGCAATCAATTTACTTACCGTTGGAAGAAGATAGAATAGTCATTTTGTTGCTGGATACAAAATGGGATGCAGAGGAAGGAATAGGAATAAAAATAGTAAATGAAAAAGTACAATTTGTAGGGACGCAATGTGAAATTTTATAAGAAAGACATCAATATAGTAAAAAACTATTGAGGAGATGAAGTATATGAGAAGGAGTATAAATCATCTTTATGATGATGCGATAGGGGAAAAAATTATTTATAATGGCAGACCAGTAATTTTTGAGGGGTATGAGTCTGATTACGAGGGTGATTTTTGGCTTGTACAAGAGGAAGAAAATGGGAGAGTGTGTACTGTAGCAGTAGCTACTTTTATCGAGGAAGCTTGGAAAATAAGGACGCAAATTGAAAATATTATAAAAGAAAAGCAAAAACAAAAGTAATAATTGTACCTGAAAACATTAAAATAAGGGGCATTTAAGGGTAACGATAATTTGAAAGAAGTTAGATGTTTCTAATCCAAGTGAGAATAACACAACAATATGGTTTTCTTTTGATCCGCACGATATCGATTATGGACAGAAGTTTTGGGATGTTATAGATGACTGGACATTTATGGGGTTATCAGA
>CAYRAW010000179.1:0-6626 GCA_964422225.1 uncultured Roseburia sp. | reverse complement strand
AAAAGCACAGGTTTCTTACATTCCTTTTTACCCTGTCCTTTACGTCTTACCTCCAGCATCTTAATGGTTGCCATCCTGGCAAAACGATCAGTTCCGATACCTGCTGTCATGGTAATGAATGGATAATCACCACGGCTGCTGGCTACCGTATTGAATTTATATTCCCATCCCTGGAAGCCCTGCTCAAACTCACGCTCTACGTCTTTTAACGCTTCTTCTTCAGCACGCTCATCGGATACACCAAGGTTATGGTATTTCTCTAATGCTGACTTATAAGTCTTCTCAGCATATGGGGATAAGATCTTATCTACTTCGGGAACTGTGAAACCACCGTACTGCTGGCTGGCTGCACTTAATACAATGTCACCGATTACATCGAAAGCAACATCCAGAGACTTCGGCTCATTGTACCAGATATTTCCCATCTCGAAACCACCGGTCAATACGCTCTGCACATCGAAAAGACAGCAATTCATGGTATCTCTTCTGGCAGACATGTCATGAACATAAATATAACCATCACGGCATGCCTGGATCTCTTCTGTAGTCATGAAGAATTTCTGATATAATTCCTTATTTAACTGGTTAAAAATAAGGCTTCTCTTGGTAGAGACAAGAGCAGAGTCTGTATTGGCATTTTCTTTATCTCCCACATACATGATAGACTGACTCTTCTTATATACGTCATCCAGCATCCGGACAAAATCCTGCTTATAATTTCGATAATCACGATAACTCTTGGCAACAATGGGTTTTACGTCTTCCAATGCACTCTCTACAATATTATGCATAACAGGAATCGGCACTTCATCTAATCCCATTTCATTTACTTTTCCAATTACATCTTCACAGATGTACCTCTTCTCTTCATCAGAGAATTTGGTTAAAGCTCTATAGGCAGACTTACCCACTGCAGTAATTACTTTCTGGACATTGAATAGTTCTTTACTTCCATCCTTTTTTACTACATAAACTTCTTTGGCTGGCTGATATAATTTGCCATAATCAACCTCATCACCGGTCACATCAAGTGTGTTCCCCATAGTATTTCCTCCTTTTTCCCCACATCAAATATAAACTGACTACACAAAAATGGTAAACAAATAGTCATGTAAATTAATACAATTTGATTCTTTCGAGTACATTTATAGTGATTTTTTAGAATTGTTATATCATTGGGATATGTCGTTTGGTAAGTCCATACACTTACTAAAATTGTGTTTATATTGTGATATTTATTGTTTCATCCACAATATGTTGTGTATGGATATTAGTATAGAACAATTACTCTCCGGTGTCAATCAACACTCTCTACAGTAATCTGTTAAATTTTTTATATAAAAGCTACAATTCTTCTAAAATTGCCGTTGAAAAAAATTACTCAAAAAAAGAAGATACCATATCTAGTATCTCCCTTCGAAATTCATTCTATTTAATTTTACTGATCATCTTTCGGAACTTGTGGTTTCTGCTTCCAACATTTTACACCAACGAAACCGCCTGCTGCAGATACTACAATAATTACAGCAAATACCATAAGGTATGATAATACCATTCTGAAAAATTCTATCAAATTAGCCATAATGCATTCCTTTCTACTAAATTTACTGAATAATTATATTATTATCATAACACTTCTGCTACTACATCGTCAAGAAGCGAATTCCCATCTGCTGCAGTTGTAGCAAGTTTATCGCATCTTTCGTTCTCCGGATGACCTGCATGTCCTTTAACCCATGTAAATTTGACCTGATGAGGTGCTTTTGCACGAAGCAGACGTTTCCACAGATCAACATTTTTGACCGGGTTATTGTTGCTGCCTTTCCAGTTCTTACGCAGCCACCCATCTACCCAATGTTGATTGAAAGCATCTGTTACATACTTGGAATCCGATATTACTTCTACCTCACACGGTCTGGTCAATGCTTCCAAACCGATAATTACTGCCATTAGTTCCATACGATTATTGGTGGTCTTTTTATAGCCCGCACTATATTCTCTTTCATGAAGTTCTCCCTTGGAATCAACATACTGCAATACGACACCATAGCCACCGGGACCCTCCGGATTACCTCTTGCAGCTCCATCTGTGAATACTTTAACGAACATATTGTTCCTCCCATTGTCCTGAATGTATAAAATTCTCTGCCATTTTTTGAGCCTGATCTGTAATTTCTTTTGAAAATCCAATGACTTCCAATAATTTGATGGCATTTCTGCTTTGTGCTCTGCCGTTCATCAATCGGTATGAAAACAGCACATCTTTGTCTTTTACTTCTTCTTCAAAATGATAATTATCATAGTCAGCTTCCAACAGATGTGTCAATTCCACATCATGTGTTGCAGCAAAACAATACACTCCCTTTTGACTAAGCTGATGCAAGATCTGAGCTGATGCTGCAATACGTTCTATTGTATTGGTTCCACGCAGTACTTCATCCACAAAACACAGTAAAGGACTGTCGGTATCCTGCGACGCCGCATCCATGATCCTTTTCAATGATTTGATTTCTACGATATAATAGCTCTCGCCACCGTCAAGATTGTCACGAAGTGCCATAGATGAATAAATACGGTAACAGCTTCCCTGGTATCTGCGTGCTGTACATGTATGGATCGTCTGTGCCAGAATCGCATTAACAGCAGTCATCTTAAGGAAAGTAGATTTGCCGGATGCATTTGAACCGGTGATCAACATTCCCCGTTTCTGGTAAAAAGAATTCGCTACTGCATCCTCTAAAGAGGGATGATAGCCATCTTCTATCCCTAATGCGGTCTGTGCATCATCAGTAAGTTCAGGTACACACCAGTAGGATAAACCGGCACGAAAAGCGCCGATTGCAATAACAGCATCCAGATAGCCAATATACTGTGCCAGAGCCTCTATCTGTACTGTGTGATCACGAACAAGTTTTAACATACGGTTAAATTGAATAATATCCACATGTGTCAACATTTTAAAATAATCAACGATCAATTCTGCCGGATTACCACTGGATGCGTTCATTTGAAACACTAAATGTGAGTTTTTATGCAAGGCATTTAACGCCTGGACCTTATCTGTCAGTTCTTTTCTGTATTTTAACATTCCGGACATCGGTTCTTTTAAAATAGTTTCTGCACATTCAAGCATTCTTATAATATAAGCAAAACTTGTTAAATATGGAAGTGCTGTATTTTTCTCTTTCAAATAGGTGACTATGTTGATACATGACACTACGATCAGTACAAAGATTCCCAGACTGGATGAAACTCCAATGAGTACAATAGAAACTATAAATGCAATAATTCCAATTATATGTCCTGTGTTATTTCTTTGTCCCAGATTGTCCAGAAAATTCAAATAATCATACAGTGAAAAACGCCCGGTATTTCCCAATTCATGCAATATCATCTGCATACGTACACGATCCTGTGTATTATTCTGTAAATACTGAATATCTTCTTCTAAACTATTCGCATCATCTGCGTGAAGGGTTGGAAATCTGAGCATATTATATAAATATTCCGCACCCGAGGATGACTGTGTATGATCCATTCTGGCAAAAATACCATCCATATTCAAATCATTCCATGTAATATCATCCAGATAAAAAGAAAGATCCTCATCTTCTGTTTTCTTCTGGAAAAGGCGTGAAATTGACTTCATCTGTTCCGGTGTATAACTCTTAATTTCATACTTTCCATAATCATGCAGTAAATGTTCTCTGTATTTCTGCTTCTGTCTTTTTTCCTCGATCGCGCCACGAACCATACAATACAGCACAACCACAAATATCAAAGCAAATAATATTATGAATTCCATAGAATCACCTATAGATTAGATGGACCGAAACCATATGGCAGCATCTCTTCCAGAGTCTTATCAAGATACTCATCTTCTGAAATGGCTGTAATGACTCTGAACGTCTTAGGATCACAGAATTCCATCATTACCTGTCTGCATACACCACATGGATATGCATAACCATCAGGTAGATCCCCTTTTCCACCTACAATTGCAATTGCTGCAAATTCACGTTCGCCTTCACTCACAGCTTTGAAAAACGCGGTACGCTCCGCACAGTTGGTAGGTGTATAACCTGCATTTTCTATATTACATCCTTTATATACTTTGCCATCTTTTGTTAGAAGGGCTGCACCAACCTTAAATCCTGAATAAGGTACATAAGCAGCCTTTCTTGCCTCAAGTGCCAGTCTGATCAATTCTTTGTTATCCATTATGATCATGCCTTTCCTATTCTGTTATTTACCCATCTTTTGAATTGTTTTGGTCACAAGTTCTGTAAACATTGGAGCTGCTTTATCTGCTGCTTCCTGAACCTCCTTATGTGAAAGAGGAGTTGGATTCATACCGGCAGCCAGATTACAGATACAGGAAATTCCACAAATGCGGAGTCCACAATGATTTGCAGCAATTGCCTCTACAACAGTACTCATACCAACAGCATCTGCATAGTCAGCCAGCATACGGATTTCTGCGGGTGACTCATATGCCGGACCTGAAAGTTGCACATAAATGCCTTCCTGTAATTCAATATTACTTTCTTTTGCAGTTGTTCTGATAATATCCTGTAATTCCAGATCATATACATGACTCATATCAGGGAATCTGGTTCCAAGTTCATCAATATTAGGACCAACTAACGGATTAGGTACGAACATTCCTATATGATCTGTGATCATCATAAGATCACCTGCATGGAATTTTTTGTTCATTCCTCCGGAAGCATTTGTGAGGAACAAAATCTCTGCACCTAATAATTTCATGAGTCTTGCAGGAAGAACAACATCTGAAATCGGATATCCTTCATAGAAGTGTACGCGTCCCTTCATACATACAACAGGAACCTCTCCCACATAACCGAAAATAAATTTTCCTGCATGTCCTACTACGGTAGATACCGGAAAGCCTTCAATATCACTGTAATTGATTTCTTTTACGACTTTAATGTTATCTGCATAATCTCCCAGACCGGAACCTAATACCAAGGCTACTTTGGGTACAAAGTCTGTCTTGTCCCTTACACTTTTATAGCAACTCATCAGCTTATCATATACTTCACTCATATTAATCACCATGCCTTTCAGTAACCTTAAATGTAAACACACTTGTTCTCTGTTGTACAAGTATATCATATTCCCTATAAAAAAGCCACTATTCATCAGCCTGCAAAGAACAGAGCATGGAAAAAAACCAAAAAGTTCTCCATGCCCTGTTCTTTTAGCTGCACAACAAATTAAATAATAATACACACCATGCCGCCATTGGAATCATTTACTATTTTCTGCATTGTATCCTGCAGTTTGATCTGGCTTTCTTCCCCTATCATGGCAATTTTACCAGTTATTCCGTCGTGTACAAGCTGCTCTATCGTTTTGCCAAAAATATTGGTTTCCCATATACCCTCTTTGGAGGTCTCTGCATCGGAAATATATCTGATCAAATCCTGTGCCTGTTGCTGCGTCCCTACAATAGGGGCTATTTCCGTCTCAATATTTGCCTTGATCATATGGATTGACGGACTCTGCGCCTTGATCTTTACTCCATATTTATTTCCATGCTTGATAACTGTTGGCGTATCCAGCGTAATTTCCTCCCTATCCGGCGTTACTACTCCGTATCCTTTCTGTCTGACACTTTCCAGTGCATTCAATACTTTGCTGTATTCCCGTTTCATTTCTGCCAAAGCCATCAATAATTGCATCAGCTGATATTCTCCAGTAATATTTTCACCGATCATACTACTCAACATCTCGTAATAATATCTGTTATCTGCCTCCAGTTGAAATGCAGCTGTTCCTTCTGCTATATTAATGTGATCAAACTTACACTTACGGACATATTCACTATCTAATGATAAATCCTGCCCCAATAAGTCTCTTACAGACTCTACATGGTTCATGATTTCCCTGAGTTTTTCAATCAACTCTTCTTTCATTGGATTGGACACTGACATGATATCCATCCATTTGGGAGTATAAAATTCCACAACAGATAATGGAAATTCATACATTACCTGTTCTAATACATTTATAATATCTTCTTTCTTTAGCTGGTCAATATTTACAGGCATTGCTTTGATCTTATACTTCTTTTCCAATTCTGTGGCTGTATCTTTGGCTTCTTCACTATAAGGTCTTGATGTATTGACCAGAACAATGAAAGGTTTCCCCAGACGTTTTAATTCTGCAATTGTCTGTTCTTCCGCATTTCTGTAAGCCTCCCTTGGCAGTTCTCCAAAGCTGCCATCCGTTGTTACAACGATGCCTATTGTTGAATGATCCTGAATCACCTTTCTTGTTCCTATTTGTGCTGCCTGTGTAAAAGGAATTTCTTCTTTGAACCATGGCGTCTTTACCATACGTTCTGTATCCTCTTCCATATGTCCGGCAGCTCCTTCTACCATATAGCCGACGCAGTCGATCAGACGTACTTTTACTTTGGCAGTGTCATTAATTGCGATTTCAACTGCTTCTTTGGGAATGAATTTAGGCTCTGTGGTAGTTATTGTCCTGCCTCCACTGCTTTGCGGTAATTCATCCATCGCTCTGGTCCGATCATGCTCATTCTCTATCCTGGGAATCACCATGATATCCATAAATCGTTTAATAAATGTGGATTT
>CAYRAW010000178.1:0-6708 GCA_964422225.1 uncultured Roseburia sp. | reverse complement strand
ACATAATCAATTGTAACTACCGGTAATTCGCTCTGCAGCAGTTCAATGACCTCCGGATTCTTGTAATCCACAATGGCGATCATCACACCATCCATTCCTCTGTAGATACTGTGTTCAAGATAGGACATTCTGTCCTTCCTCAGTCTGGAATTATTCAGGAATGTAATATCGTAACCACTATTCTCAGCAGTTACCTTAAAGTTCTCAAGTACTTGTGCAAAATAGTCATGCGTCAATCCGCTTCCTGCATCATCTTTATATAGAACTCCGAGATTGTAACTCTTATTCGTTTTCAAAGCTCTTGCAGAAAAGTTCGGATGATAGCCCAGCTCTCTTGCTCTTTGTTTGACCATAGCCTTAGTTTCTGTACTGATGTCACTATGATTATTCAAAGCCTTACTAACCGTAGCAACCGACACCCCGCACGCTGCTGCGATGTCCTTCATGGATACCATAAGGTTATGCTCCTTTCTTGTCAGAGATGTTAACGACCTGGAAGAATTCCCCTTTTATTTCCCCTTAATTTACCTCTTAATCGTTTACGTATTTTACTATACATCAATTTGCATAGTTTTGCAATACATTTTTGAGATTTTATATAAATTTTGCTATATTTTTTATATCTCATATGACAAAAATATCTATTTTCTCCTTGGTTTTCGGCAGTTTCTATCTCTTTTGCCCTTTTACCATCGAATACGAATACGTTTTATGTCACCCATTTTCGAAACATATGCCATTTCATTTATTTTTCTCTATTTATTTGATTTTTTCCTTGTTTTTGTGATTTATATACTGTATAATGCATGCATGAAGACTTACTTAAACGTTTTCTTAAATAAGAGCTAAATTATTATATTAAATAGTAAAGGAGAACACGCTATGAAATTTGGTTATTTCGATGATGCCAATCGTGAGTATGTTATCACGACTCCCAAAACACCACTTCCATGGATCAACTATCTGGGATGCAACGAATTCTTTTCTCTGATATCCAATACCTGTGGTGGTTATACCTTTTATAAGGATGCTAAGTTGCTGCGTCTGACCCGTTATCGCTACAATGATGTTCCTTATGATACGAACGGTAAATACTTCTATATAAAAGACGGTGATACGATCTGGAATCCGGGCTGGCAGCCTACCAAGACAGAACTTGATTCCTACGAATGCAGACACGGTATTGGTTACAGCCGTTTCAGCGGTTCCAAAAACGGGATTCAGGCAAACATTTTAAGTTTCGTTCCTATGAATGACAACTGCGAAATCTCACAGTTAAAGGTAAAGAACACTTCCGATCATGAGAAGAAAATTTCTGTTTTCTCTTATGTAGAGTGGTGTCTGTGGAACGCAGATGACGATTCCCGTAACTTCCAGCGAAACTTAAGTACAGGTGAAGTAGAAGTCATCGGTTCCACAATTTATCACAAAACAGAATACAGAGAACGTCGTAATCATTACGCTATTTATACTGTAAACGCTCCTATCGCCGGTTTCGATACGATCCGTGAGAGCTTCATCGGTACATATAATGGTGCAGACAAACCGGAAGCTGTTCTTGCAGGTAAATGTACGAACTCTATGGCAAGCGGCTGGGCTCCTATTGCTTCACAGCAGTTGGATATTACTCTGGCTCCCGGTGAGGAAAAGTCCTATGTATTCTTATTGGGATATGTAGAAAATCCGGAGGACGAGAAGTTTGAAGCTCCTAATGTCATCAACAAAAAGCCGGCTAATGCCATGATGGCCCGTTATCAGACAGATGCAGATGTTGAAAAGGCTTTTGCTGAATTAAATGAATACTGGGAGAAACTTTTATCCAGATACGTTGTAGAATCTTCCAACGATAAGGTCAACCGCATGGTAAATATCTGGAATCAGTATCAGTGTATGGTAACCTTTAACATGAGCCGTTCTGCATCCTATTATGAATCCGGTATCGGCCGTGGTATGGGCTTCCGTGATTCCTGTCAGGATCTGCTCGGTTTCGTTCATCTGATTCCTGACCGTGCAAGAGAAAGAATCATTGATATTGCTTCCACCCAGTTCCAGGATGGCAGTGCATATCATCAGTATCAGCCTCTTACCAAGAAGGGTAATTCCGATATCGGCAGCGGCTTTAATGATGATCCATTATGGCTGATCGCAGGTACCAGTGCTTATGTACGTGAAACCGGTGATCTGTCCATTTTAAAGGAAATGGTTCCTTTTGATAACGACATGAGTGTTGCTACTCCGCTTATGGATCACCTGAAGCGTTCTTTCGACTACACAGTGAACCATAAAGGACCTCATAATCTGCCTCTGATCGGTCGTGCAGACTGGAATGACTGTCTGAACCTGAACTGCTTCTCTGAGCATCCCGGTGAATCCTTCCAGACCTTCGGACCAAGTGAAGGACCTGTTGCAGAATCCGTATTTATCGGCGGTATGTTTGTAAAGTACGGCGAAGAATACGCACAGTTGGCTGAACTTCTGGGTGATACAGCAGAGGCTGCAAGAGCCCGTAAAGAAGTCGAGATTATGAATGAGGCGATCTTAAAAGATGGCTGGGATGGCGAATGGTTCGTCAGAGCCTATGATGCATACAGCCACAAGGTTGGTTCCAAGGAATGTGAAGAAGGTCAGATTTATATTGAGCCACAGGGCTTCTGTGTTCTGGCCGGTGTCGGTGTAAAAGAAGGACTTGCCGAAAAAGCACTGGATTCTGTTAAAGAAAGACTGGATACCAAGTATGGTGTTATGATCCTGCAACCGGCTTATACCAGATATCACCTCGAACTTGGTGAAATCTCCTCTTATCCACCCGGATATAAGGAAAATGCAGGTATCTTCTGCCACAACAATCCATGGATCTCTATCGCTGAGACTGTAATTGGCCGTGGAAACAGAGCTTTTGAAGTATATCAGAAAACCTGTCCTGCCTATGTAGAAGATATCAGTGAGATCCACAGAACTGAACCTTATGTATATTCACAGATGGTAGCCGGCCGTGATGCCAAATATCATGGTGAAGCCAAGAACAGCTGGCTGACAGGTACTGCTGCATGGACTTTCGTAAATATTTCCCAGTACATCCTGGGTGTATATCCTACGCATAATGGTCTGAGCATCAATCCATGTATTCCTGAAGGCTTCGGAGATTTTAAGCTGACCAGACGTTATCGCGATGTCAACTATCACATCACAGTCAAAAACCCAAAGAATGTTCAGAAGGGTGTTGTATCCATGACTGTTGACGGCAAGGCTGCAGCCGGAAATGTCATTCCATATGAAGCCGGCAAGAGCGATGTAAATGTAGAAGTTGTCATGGGTTAAATATAGCTACTTCGCTATAAAAAAAGCTTCCTGTTTGAATGCAAGCATTCACAGGAAGCTTTTTTTGCATAGCTCTGAATAGTTACCATATGTTTAATGTTCGCACTTCCAGAAGTACGCAGAATATGGTGGAATATGACTTCCTCCGCCAAAGTCATGGGGTTCACCCGTGATAAGATCAACAGCCCTGCCGCAACCGGCATCAAAGTGAGCAGTATACTCATTCTCGTCCGCATTGATGGCTATAAATACTCTTTCTTTGTCTGTCTTACGTTCAAAGATACACTGTCTGTTAGTCAGGACGACGGAACGGAAATCACCATACTGAAGGGCATTGCTTGACTTTTTTGCCTCTGCAAGCTTGGCGATCCACTCAGATAATTCATTCCATACAGGAGTTTCAAAGCATGCTCTCAATGCCGGATCTCCTTCTGATTTCTGAGCCTTTGCTCCCCATTCACTACCATAATAAACACAGGGAATACCAGGCATGCCAAAGCACATGGCATAAATAAGCGGTAAATGTTTCTCATTGGTCAATATGCTGGCAACTCTGGTCACATCATGGTTATCTACAAAAGATAACAGGTGTTTCCCACGATATAATGTCCAGTCTTCCGGTCCGAACTGTCTAAGCAGGGAATGTACGATTTCAAACATATTCATGGAATTGAAACTGCTGTACAATCCTTTATAACATTCATAATTTGTTGCAGAATGCAGCATGTCATCACCGACCAGTCTCTTATAATCACCATGCAGCATCTCACCCAGCAGGAAAAAGTCCTGTTTCTTACTGTCGCAGAAACTGCGCAGTCTTCTTGCAAACTCAGGAGACAGGCAATATGCCACATCCAGACGTAATCCATCAATATCAAACTCATCAATCCACTGTGCTACACTATCCAGTATATGGACTACTACGTCTTCATTTCCGAGGTTTAGTTTGACCAGATCATAATTGCCTTCCCAGCCTTCATACCACAATCCATCATGATATGGTGAATCACCACCAAAATTAAGCATGAACCAATTGCAGTAAGAGGATGCTTCCCTGTTCTTCAGTACATCCTGAAATGCCCAGAATCCACGTCCAACATGATTGAATACACCATCCAGAATAACACGGATGCCATTCTCATGAAGTTTTTCAACCACATGTTTCAAATCTTCATTGGTTCCAAGCCTCTTATCAACTGTCCTGTAATCTCTCGTATTATATCCATGGGTATCCGATTCAAATACCGGCGAAAAATATACCGCATTGATTCCCAGTTTCTTCATATGCGGAATCCAGTCAATTACTTTTAAAATCCTGTGTGTAAGCACTCCATCATTCTCAAAAGGTGCGCCACAAAAACCTAATGGGTATATCTGATAAAATACACTTTCATAAGCCCACATGTTCATCATCCTTTCTTTCTGAAGATTGATTGAATTGTTTCTAAGTTATTTTAAATGTCTACTATTATATGGTACTCATGCATTTGCATTTTGTAAAGGAAAACCACAATTTCCACAAAGTTATCCACACATATGTTATTTAATCTTTTTTGCACATTTTATAACCAGTCATTCCAGAACTTTTCCACTCTTTTGGATATTTCATCTACACTGACTATCTCATACTGGCTCCACTCCCGTGGAAACATACGCCTGTACTGATATGTTATAAATCTCTCATCTAACAGGACGATCACCCCAACATCCTGTGCTGTACGGATCACTCTGCCAGCCGACTGCAGAACTTTATTCATCCCCGGGAAACGATACGCATAGTCAAATCCATTCTCCCCCTGCTCATCGAAGTATTCCTTGAGAAGTTCTCTTTCACAGCAGACCTGTGGCAATCCGGTGCCAACGATCATTGCCCCGATCAGACTGTCATTTTTGAGGTCGATCCCTTCCGAAAAGATTCCTCCCATAACACAAAATCCTATCAGGATCGTGTCTTCATCCTCTTCTATATCAAAAGAAATCTGTGCAGAAAAATCACAATCTGTATTTCCGGTAAATCGATCCAGAAATGCTTCTCTCATCTGTTCACTCATATATTCTTCCTGAACCACACATTCCATGCAGCTTTCATCAAAATATTCCTGCATAAAGCAGTCATACACTTTCTCGAGAAATGCATGTGACGGGAAGAATACCATGTAATTTCCATACCGCTGTTGCACGATCTCATAAATATATCTGGCTATTTTTCTGTATTCCTCAACACTTCGTCTTGTATACTTACTTGTTACATCATTCGCCAACAATAATTTGCGTTTTTCTTCCTGAAAGGCAGACTGGGCATAGACCTCGTAATCCTGTTCTTCACCACCCAGCAGTTTCTTATAATATTGAATAGGGAGGAATGTGGCAGAGAACAATATCGTACTTCTGCCTTTCTGCATGCAGACTTTAAGGTTGTTTGCCGGATTGACACAGAACAGTTTCAGCATGAATTCTCCTTCCTGAAGCTGTTGACTGTACACCACATAGTTCTCATCCATAATTTCATACATATTAAGGAAATGGGCAATATCAAAATAAAAATCCAATAAATCCTTCCGTTCCGGCATGGTTTCATGTTCTTCCAGGAATTCATCTAATGTAGCATATGCTCTGGTCAATGCCATTACAAAAGGAGCGATCAAATCTTCTCTACGGTAATTCTCACACTCTCTTTTCATAGCCAGAAGTTCCTTATTGCACTTTTCAAGCTGCTTTTCAAGTTTTGGACTTTCTTTTTTTACCAGTTTCTTCATTCTGAGGAAATCTTCTTTATAAAGGGCAGCACTATACATCTCACGCCCTCTCTCCAGCAGATTATGAGCCTCATCGATCAGAAAAATATAATCTTTTGCTCCCAGACCATCTGCAAAAAAGCGTTTAAGATATACATTAGGGTCGAATACATAGTTATAGTCACATATCACTGCATCTGCATATAAACTCATATCCAGACTCATTTCAAAAGGACATACACTGTGTTTTTTGGCATATTCCAGTATCGTATCTCTGGTAAAATGGTCCTCTGACTGCAACAGTTCATACATGGCATCATTGATCCTGTCAAAATGTCCCTTTGCATATGGGCAGTAATCAGGATTACATTCTGTTTCCTCCATGGGACATATTTTATCTTTTGCTGTGATCACAACCGTTTTCATTCTAAGCCCTTTATCAGCCAACAGTTTGAAACAATCCTGTGCAACTGTTCTTGTGATTGTCTTGGCGGTCAGATAGAACAGCTTCTCTGCCATCCCCTCTCCCATTGCTTTCACTGACGGAAATACGGTTGAAATAGTCTTGCCAACACCTGTCGGTGCTTCCAGAAATAGCTTTCTCCTGTGATATATTGTCTGATATACATAAGTTACCAGCTCTTTTTGTCCATCC
>CAYRAW010000177.1:0-6720 GCA_964422225.1 uncultured Roseburia sp. | reverse complement strand
CCTTACATGATGTTGATCTCTACAGGACTTTTGATGTATATTCCTGCTGACTTATATGAAAGTGCACGTATTGATGGTGCAAATTCATTCCAGATGTTCATTAAAATCACACTTCCGTATATGTTATTTGTAACAGGACCATTCCTGCTAACACAGTTTACTGGCAATCTGAATAACTTCAATGTTATCTTCCTGTTAACACAGGGACAGCCACAGTCCATGAAGCTGACTGGTGGTGCCGGTTATACAGATCTTCTGGTAACCTGGCTGTATAAGATGACAGTACAGGATACAGATTATAAGATGGCGGCAGTTATTGGTATTATGGTATTCCTGGTAACAGCGGTTATTTCACTGGTAGTATATAATATCTTACCTTCAGTTAAGGATGAGGAGGGATTCCAATAATGGCACAGTCAAATAAAATGCATAAACAGCATAAGAAATTGGGCAATGCAATCGCCTATCTTGTTTTAATAATAATCAGTATCATCTGGCTTTTCCCATTTGTATGCCTGATTTTGCAGAGTTTCCGTTCTTACATTACAGAGTTCGGTGGTATGGTTAACTATCTGGTTCCCAAGGAATTTTCATTGGATTCCTATAAGTTCCTGTTCAGTGAGGATTGTCAGTTCTTTAAATGGTATGGTAATACGTTAAGGATTGCAATCTCAGTAACGATTTGTAATACGATCGTAGTTATCTGTGTAAGTTACGCATTATCCAGACTTCGTTTCAAAGGACGCAGGGCATTGATGAATTTCTGGTTAGTTATGGGTATGTTCCCGGGATTCCTTACAATGATCTGCTTATATTTCCTGTTAAAGCAGTTCGGTTTAACACAGGCTGGTGCAGTTCCTGGATTGATCTTAATTTCAGTAGCTGGTTCCGGTATGGGATATTACGTATGTAAAGGTTACTTTGATACAATTCCCAAGTCATTGGATGAAGCTGCATTAATGGATGGTGCGACAAGAGCACAGATTCTTGTTCAGATGATCATTCCTTTATCTAAGCCAATCATTATTTATACTGCTTTGTTGGCTTTTATGGCTCCATGGTGTGACTATGTATTTGCTTCCTATGTTGCATTAGGTAATAGTGACAGCTATAACGTAGCTGTAGCAATGCAGCGTTGGGTATGGACAAATGACTATCAGGGATATTTCACCAGATTCTGTGCTGGCGGTATCTTGGTAGCAGTTCCTGTTACAATCCTCTTTATGTGCTTACAGAAGTACTATGTTGAAGGTGTAACCGGTGGTGCTGTTAAGGGTTAATGAATCATAAGCCAAATAGTTATATGGAAATCGGTAGTCTTTTTCTGGACTGCCGATTTTTTATACGTTATATAAATTTATAGGATAGATAAAGTTTAGCTGGTATAATGATATAGGATGTGCGAGGTGAACTAAATAAAAGTTTGCAGACTACTGAAAGAGATGGTGATAAGTGTGAAAAATAAGCTGTATGTATGTGGAATTATAGTATTGATGTTAGCTTCTGTATCAGGATGTGGGACGAAGGACGAGACAGAAGAGGATAATAAGGCAAAGGTTACGGGTGAAACTGTAGACGTAGACCGGACAGAAATTGGCAGTACACAAATGGATTTGTCAGTAGAAACGGCGGACACAGATGAGCAGGCAATTACGACATCTGCATGGATAGGAGAGGATTATCCATATGAGCAGGAATTACAGATCATAGATGATAATTACAGAAATTACTATGAGATTTTTGTATATTCATTTTATGATTCAGATGGCGATGGAATAGGAGATCTGAACGGTGTAACACAGCAACTTGATTATATACAGGATATGGGATTTAATGGAATCTGGCTTATGCCGGTTTTTCAGTCAACGACATATCACAAATATGATGTCACAGATTATCTGACGATTGATTCAGAGTATGGGACAATGGAGGATATGCAGAATCTGATAGAAGAATGTCATAAACGTGGGATCAGGATTATTCTGGATTTTGTGATGAACCATACTTCTTCACAGCACCCCTGGTTTACTCAGGCTTGTGAGTATTTACAACAACTACCACAAGGACAGGAGCCGGATGAAACAGAGTGTCCATATGTAGGATATTATCATTTTTCCGAGGAACAAAAGAGCGATTACTATCAGGTAAAAGGCACTGATTGGTATTATGAAGGGGTGTTCTGGTCCGAGATGCCGGATATGGATCTGGAAAATCAGGCACTTAGGGTGGAACTGGAACAGATTGCAGAATATTGGATCAAGATGGGAATTGATGGATTCAGAATGGATGCCGCAATGCATTTTGAAGAAAATGATACGACAGCCAATACGGAAATACTGAACTGGTTCTATCAATATTGCATCACGCAGAATCCGGAGTTCTATATGGTATCTGAGGTGTGGGCGAATGAGGCAACAATAGCTGACTACTATGCAAGCGGCACGCCCAGTATGTTCAATTTTGATCTGGCTGATAAAGAAGGCAAACTGATCAAAGCAGCAAGAGGGACATATAAAGCGGAGAATCTGGTACAGGCAATGTTAAAGTATCAGACTGATTACACAGATAAGAATCCGAATTATATTGATGCGCCTTTTATTACGAATCATGATATGGGAAGAGTTGCCAATGCGCTTAGAAATGATGAAGACGATCTGAAAATGGCAGGTGGTCTGCTTATGACATTAAGTGGAAATCCTTTTGTTTATTATGGAGAAGAGATTGGAATGTCAAGTTCAGGGATCAAAGACGAAAATAAACGTTTACCTATTATCTGGTCCGATTCAGATAAAACAGGTATGGCAAAAGGACCTGAGGGAGCAGATAAGGGTATTGTTTCAGCCTTTGCAGGCGTAAAAGAACAGCAGGCAGATGCCGATTCTATTCTGAATTATTATAAGAGGGCGATCAGGCTGCGTAATGAGAATCCTGAACTGGCAAGAGGTAAAATCGCGGTCGTAGACTCTCTGTGTGATGGACATCAGGCAGTAATCACCAAGGAGTGGGAAGGCAGTACTGTTGGGGTAGTATATAATACTTCAGATGAGAATATGGAAATAGACCTGAAGAATTCTACAGTAGAAAATATGCTGATCAGAGGATATCTGACTTTACATGGAGAAGCAGTGACTCTGGAAGATAGTGTTCTTAAGATGCCGGCGAAATCTATCTGTATTTTGAAGTAATTGTGATGAGATATTGTTTTTTGGACATGTTTATATTATAGTAAATATGTAACTATTCAGAGCCATGCAAATTGAGGCAGAATATGCTTATTTATAGGCATATTTGACACGATTTATATGGCGAAGTAACCACAATAAGCAGATAACAGGTAAATATGTTATCCAGTAAAGCTGTGAAACAGCGATTTTGCGCATGGGGTTCTGAATAGGTACATAAATGTGAGATAATGACACATATATAGGATGTAAGATCAAGATGAAGGTATATATTATTCGGCATGGAGAAACAGATTGGAATGTAGCCAGACGTCTGCAGGGGCGTTCGGATATTCCTTTGAATGAGAATGGAAAACGTTTAGCGCAGATTACGTCAGAAGCTCTTGCGGATATTCCTTTTACATGTATTTATACAAGTCCTTTGCAGAGGGCAAAAGAAACAGCAATGATCATAAAACGCGATCGAAACATTCCTGTCATAGAAGATGCAAGGCTGCAGGAGATCAGTTTTGGAATATGCGAAGGGCATTGCTGCGAAAAGGAGCATTATGATATGCCTGTTCCTGATTTTATGAATTTTTTTACAAGACCGGAACGGTATCAACCGCCACAAGGGGCAGAATCAATAGAAGAATTGTGTGCAAGAACTACTGATTTTTTACAGCAATTGGTGCATACTACACAGTATGGAGCAGAAGATATCATCCTGCTCTCGACTCATGGAGCAGCACTTCGAGGATTACTGTCATCTGTTGAGAAGACGGATGTTGCCCATTTCTGGCAGGGTGGCGTACATAAGAATTGCGCAGTGACGATTCTTGATGTAACTGATGGCAGAATTACTTTGTTAGAAGAAAATAAAGTGTTCTACTGAGAAAAGATTCCCGATCATTACGAATATATGACGAAAGAAGGCAGGCATAATGGTAGAAAATGAATTTAGCAAAGTAAAAGTAAATAATGAAATGGATTTTTGTTCCGTAACGGATATTGATGTGAAAACTGCTCTGGAGAAGGCTTTTATGAAAGCGCGGGTTTCCTATTTTTTAAGGTGGGAGAAGCCGGGTCTGTTTGCCAGATTATTTACCGGTACTAAGACAAGCATCGTATTTTGTATTAATTCAGCACAGTTGGAAACAGCAGAGGAAGTAATCAAGAGTCTTGGGGATATGGAATCCAGTATCAGGATGATACGAACAAAATCAAATAATAAAATAGGATTTTAAAAGTGCAAAATAAAGGACGTGAAAGATTAGCAGAATAATTTTTCACGTCCTTATTTTTATTGATTATCGATCATCATACTCATCTTCATCGTATTCATCAGAATCATCATATTGATCTTCATCATACTCATCGGAGTTGTCATATTGATCTTCATCATACTCATCGGAGTCGTCATATTGATCTTCGTTATACTCATCAGAGTCGTCATATCGCTCATCATTGTATAAAGCATCGGAGTCATCGTATCTGTCATCAGCATCATCGTACTGAGCATCATAGTATGGATCACCGTCAGAGTCATCATATGGTTCATCCTCGTATTCTTCCGGACTTTTCTTGAAAAAGCCGCGTACAGAGATCAGAATCAGGATTATAACAACAATAATAGCGATCAGCAGGAATATAATAGAGGAATCTCCAAATATGGTAAGTCGATTCTCCTGACTTGTTTCTTCTGATTCAGTTGTTGCAGTAGATGCGCTTTCAGGAGAAGAAGCGCTATTGCTGCCAGTGGCAGGAGCCGCCTGAGAGGTATATTTGGCGGAAACGAAGCCGTTTTTTCCGTTATAAGTGAATCGGTACCAGCCATCACTTTCTCCGGTTACTTCGATTTTGGTCCCGTAGGAAAGGGTTCCAAGAACAGAATAACTGGTGGATGGACCACTACGCACATTAAGTCCTTTTTCAGAATTGGCATAACAGGTAAGCGAAAGATCTTTTACTGTATAACTTGCAGTTGTCTCATTTGTGGCAGAAGAGGTGGTAGTATTGGAACCTTCTGTTGTATCAGATGAGGCAGCAGTATTGGAACCTTCTGTTGTATCAGATGAGGCAGCAGTATTGGAACTTTCTGGTGTATTGGATGAGGTCTCAGAAGTACTTTCTGACGTATTGGAAGAGGAACTGTCAGTAGTATTCTCTGATGTAGAAGAATTTGCGGTAGTATTTTCTGAAGCCTCAGATGAGGTTGTACCGGAAGAAGTATCTGCGCTCTGCTCTGTTGATGTATTTTCGGTTGCGTAAGTAACAAGAGGTGTTGTTAAAGTCAGCGCAGAAATCATAACTGCAAAATATAATTTTAATCTTTTCATAATAATAAAGAAAACCTCCCTATAGGTTGCATTTCTAAATCGTGCATTCGACTTAGTATAGCATGCCCAAAGGGAGGTTCCTATATATATTTTGCACAAATTTGATTAAAAGTGTAAATAGTTCCCAGGAACGGTAACCATTGAAAACGTTTAATCTTCAAAAGTGATCGTGATATCTCCCATGGAGCATGAAAGATCGTAATTACTGGAGGTATTATTGTTAATTGTCTGTTCATATGCCATACCACTGTATTCACGATCGCCAATGGAGATGCAGCCCATGCTGACATCGAGAGAATAATTATGCTTCTTCTCATTGTCTGTAAGGTTGAAATCCAGGCTGCCCATGCCACAGTCTGCACTCAGATCACCACTGATCACACCAGAGTAGTCTAGTGCACCTATACCAACTTCAAAAGAAGCATCCTGTAATGTGCTGTCATAGAATTCAATGGAACCGGCATCCAGGTCGACATTCGCAGAGGTGGCTGATACATCAGTCATGGTAATGGAACCGGAACCGGCATCAATGGTAATGGAGTCAGTCGTCAGATAATTCCACTCCAGATTACCAGCTCCCAGAGATACATAGACATCAGCAAATTTCAGATTTGACGGAATACGAAGAGTCAGTTTATTATGTCTGTCACCGAAATTTATGTTAGAGCCATCAAATCCAATGATATAGAATGTGCCTTCTTCCGTATAATACTGATATTTGTCTTTGCCCTCAGCCGCTACTTCAAAGCAGTTTTGGTCAGAAGATTTCTCGATCATAAATTCACCGCCGCCCAGGTCGATGTTAATTTTTTGGACCTTGCTGGCATCGGCTGCCTCTTTATCTGTTCTGAAACCGGAATAAACAGGGTAGTCTTTGTTAAAATTGCAATGAATGGTACGATTATTTATGTGAAGTGTAGAGTTTTCATTATACAAACCGGTAGGGGAAAACTGAGAGACAATTCCAGAAATATTACCGGACTTGATATCGTGGTAAAAAGAGGGACCACCTGCAAAGGTGCAGATTATTAAGATGATGGCGCCTATTGCAAAAAGAATGCCAGCTGTGATAAGAGCTGTTTTGTAAAATTTTTTCATGCCTGAACCTCCTTATTTTGAGAAAATAGCTTGTGAAATAAATTTTCCAGTCCTTTGAAACACCAGAGAACGACAGTTGCACATAACCAGATACCAAAAAGCATCAGAATAATGCCAATAGC
>CAYRAW010000176.1:0-6737 GCA_964422225.1 uncultured Roseburia sp. | reverse complement strand
GCCAAGATGGCATATGTCGGCAAAACATATATTATGCTGTGTGCGGTGCTTTTTGTTACAAGCTTTACACAGATCAGCATGAGCAAAAAGATATCCTGGGGGCTTATAGTTTATAATGTTATTCTTCTGGCAGCAGTCATGACCTGTGAAAATCATCATTTGTTCTACTCATCTATTGATTATCAGATCCTTGAAAGCGGCAGAGGAGTGTTGGTTCTTGGAAAAGGTATCTTTTTTTATGCGTGGGTTGTGGAAATGCTTGGTGGAATAATCGGGTATTGCTCCGTTGCAATAAAAGGCGGAGTCATGAAAGGAAGCCGCGAGGCAAAAATACGTGGAATGCTCATTTTTATGGCTGCTTTGGTTCCTATGCTGCTTCTATGCTTATTCATGTGTGGGCTGACAACCGGTTTCGACCCTATGACACTGGCAGTTACTGCCATGTCAATATGTTTCCTGGTTGCAGTGGAAAGATTCGGACTACTCGATGCCATCCAACTTGCACAGGAAAGAGTATTGGAGGACACCAAAGACGGTCTGATCATTTTAGATGATAGAAAACAGAACGTTTTGTATGTCAATCCTGTAGCAGCTACGCTGTTTCCCGGACTTAGTGAGGATAAAGGCCATGAAATCATAGAACAGATATTTCGCACACAGGAGAACATTCTTGATAAAGACGGAAGACATTATGAAATCCGTATTTCTGAAGTTCTGGGAAATGTGAAAAAAAAGCATGAAGTGCAGGCGTATATTGCATGGATTTTTGATATGACATTCATTAATCAGTATACAAGTGAAATGATTCGCCTGAAAGAGGCTTCTGAGCAGGCAAGTATCGCCAAGACCAATTTCCTTGCGCATATGTCCCATGAGATCAGAACACCTATGAATGCCATTGTGGGATATTCCAACATGGCACTGCGCTCACAGGATGAACAGCTCATACATAATTATCTCAGAAATATCAAAGAGGCTTCCAAAACGTTGCTGAATCTGATCAACGAGGTACTGGATATATCCAGGATCGAAAGCGGTAAAATGGAACTGGTCAATGTGAATTATTCCTTTGAGGCAATGATCAATGAACTGCGTTCAATGATGGGAGCACAGGCAGGCAAAGCAGGGCTGGAGCTGTTCATGGAAATCGCAGACGATATTCCCCGCTGGCTTTGCGGAGACAGAGTGAAATTACAGGAAATACTTACCAATCTGCTCAACAACGGTATTAAATATACCAGAGAAGGAAGCGTAACACTGCGCATGCGGGTTAAGGAGCAGAAGCAGAAACAGGTTATGCTCCACATAGAAGTAGAAGATACAGGCATTGGCATTGAACAGAAGAACTTTGCATCTGTATTTGACAAGTTCGAACAGTTTGACCGTAAGAAAAATTACCGGACAGAAGGAAGTGGTCTGGGACTTTCCATAGTCAAAAGCTTTGTTGAAATGATGGGTGGACATATTACCTTTGAAAGTGAATATGGAAAAGGAACCAGATTTATAGCTGATCTCTGGCAGGAAATCGGTGAACCGGAGGAGAACACTGAAAAAGAAGAAATGCTATATGATGAAGATACTGAAATCTGCCCGGGTAAGGTTCTGGTCGTAGATGACAATGATCTGAATTGTGATGTTGCACATGGAATCCTTTGTTCCTTGGGAATGGATGCTGAGGCGGTACATTCAGCGAGAGAATGTATTGCACTTCTGGAGGAGGGCAGGAAATACGATTTGATTTTTATGGATCATATGATGCCGGAAATGGACGGTGTAGAAGCTTTACACGTCATTAGGAGAATGGACAAGGAAGCATCACAGACGCCTGTTATACTCCTTACCGCCAATGCTGTAGTGGGAGTGAAAGAAGAAATGATAGAAGAAGGCTTTGACGCATTTTTGTCAAAGCCCATAGATATAGACGAATTAAGAAATGTTTTGATACGTTATCTGGGAGTACACAAAAAGGACAGTTAATCGTGGCGTTCTTCCATGTTATCATAGGTTTCACAGAAACGCGCCGAGAAGGATGGTTCTTCGTTGCCTGCATAGAGGTGGGAAATATCACCGAAACTGCTGACACGGAAGATTGCCGTACCTTTTCGGCGTTCTTCTGTATAGACGGTAGTTACAGAAGTAGGTGCAGCCGCCGTATGATGCCATAGAAGCATGGGTGAAATATTCATCAGGTGACTGAGCAGGACACATTCCAGACCAAAATGGCAGAAAAAGACGATAGTATCACGATTGGGCTTTTCTACACGATAAATGTCATTTTCACGGACATAACCATGTTCTGCAAGCAGTTTGTCCAGATTGGATGTGACCCATTTATATTCTTCATCAACCCTGCCTTCTTTCATGACCGGCTGGTTCATCCATAGATCACGGCGGTAGAATTCTTCAATTTCTGTCCAGTCCTGCGGAAGCCAGTCCCATGAGATCATTCTTCGGTCAGTTACATCCGGGCGCAGGATGGTAGGTGCAAATTCACGCAGCCAGTCACACTCGACAGCGTTACGGTTCATTTTTCTGAGTGTGCAGGAGGCGGTAGCTTTTGCACGTCCAAGGGGCGATACGTAGAAGTCTTTGACATCCATTTTGGAGATTCTGTCCGAAAGAAGTTCTGCTTCACACCATCCCTTTGGAGTCAGGGAATCGTTCTCATAATCCGGATCGCCATGTCGTATTATCAATAATCGCATAAGTCATTCCTCTTTTCCTTTTTTATTTTAGTGTATCATATATTTTATCCGGTTAAAATGCAAAAGTATTTTTGTGTGAAAAAGTATTTTTGTGTCAGATATCTGTTGGTAAACAGAAAGATATCTGATATAATCAAATTGCATGGAATTTATGGGAGAATATAAGAGAAGGAAGGATAAGATCATGCATATTTTGATAGAAAAGGAACAGACACTCAAGCCTGTGAAGGCAATAGGAGGCAAAGATAAGCAGGGGAATGAATATGGCGCTAACAGCAGATATCTGACCAGAAACGGTCAGGCAATATTGCCGGTCATGGGAGAATTTCATTTCTCCAGATGGATGCCGGAGGAATGGAAAGAAGCAATTTTGAAAATGCGTGCAGGCGGTGTGGATATTCTGGCTACTTATGTATTCTGGAATCACCATGAAGAACGCAAAGAGGAATGGGATTTTACAGGCTGCAGAGATATCAGGGCTTTTCTGGAAATCTGCAGGGAACTGAAGATGCCTGTATGGCTCAGGATTGGACCCTGGGCACACGGAGAGGCGAGAAATGGAGGATTTCCTGACTGGCTGGTAAAGGAATTGGGGCATAATGGATTAGATTATATAGAAGGTTCTTCAAAAGAACATAAAACAAGGACAGATGATGCTCTTTACATGAAGTATGTGAGAAACTTCTGGACGAAGCTTGCCTGCCAGGTGCAGGGGGAAATGTGCAAAGATGGTGGACCTGTTATTGGAATACAGCTCGAGAACGAGTACTGCCATGCAGGAGGTCCTGTTGATAAGAAACGCGGCATAGAGCACATGAAAGCATTGAAAAAGCTTGCATTGGAACTGGGATTTGAAGTGCCATATTATACAGCTACAGGCTGGGGTGGAGCGGTTGTCCTGGAAGGAGAAACTTTGCCTGTGCTGGGTGGTTATGTTGATGCACCATGGGCTGGACATATTCATGAAATGCCTGCATGTGAGAATTTTTTGATGATGCCCTTTAGACAGGATGAAAATATTGGAGCTGATCTGGCGATCGACCAGGGGGCTGACTGCACTTTCTCCAAAGAGAACAATCCGTATCTGACGGCAGAACTTGGGGGAGGATTACAGGTAACAGCACTTAGAAGAACATATCCATATGCAGAGGATATTCAGGCACAGGCACTGTGTATGCTGGGAGCAGGTGCCAATCTCCTTGGGTATTACATGTACCATGGTGGTGTGAATCCGGATGGAAAGGACACTACCTTGCAGGAGGCAAGAGAAACGGGATATGTCAATGATCTTCCTGCCAAAAGTTATGACTTTCAGACCTGTATACGTGAGTCAGGATTATTGGGAGAGAGTTATCATAAGTTAAAAATGCTGCATCTGATGATACATGCTTTTGAACAGGAACTGGCAGAAGCAGTTGCTTTCTTTCCTGAGGAACAGCCACAGGACGCTGAAGATATGACAACACCCCGTATCAGTGTACGTTATAATTACAGGACAAAGGGAGGCTTTCTCTTTGTAAGTGATCATCAGAGATTACGTCATATGGCTCCCATAAAAGACATGAATGTTGAACTGGAAGGAATTGGGGAGATGCCTTTTACTCTCTTTGATATAAGTTGTGGGACAGATCAGTGTGCAGTGATCCCCTTTGGGCTTCAGATGGGAGAATGCAGGCTGCTTCGCACGAATGCTTCCCTGTTAACCAGAGTGGGAAGCAGATATTTCTTTTATCGTAATGAAGAAGCTGCCCAACCATACTTTGAATATGAAGGTTCGGTGTATGATAATGTAGTGGTACTTGAGTATGGAGAGGCACAGCATGCATACGTATTTGAAAATTGTCTATACATAACCAAACGTCCGATGTTCCGGCAGGATGGACGGTTATATCTGCTGGCCGGCGAAGAAGAGGAAAGTATCCGGATCTATGAAGAAAATGGGGAACCGGTAGACATGTATGTGCTGCCGCCTGAAATTATGACACAGGTGACAGTTGATATAAAGGAAAAAGAAGCTGCACATCTGCCGGAATATGCAGTGCAGGGTATATTAGAGCAGGAAAAAGTGCATAATGTATGTAAGATATACGAGTTACAGCTTAATTATGATAAAGTTAGAGGAGAATATGCAGACGAAGACTCACAGGATTATCTGCATGAAGTATATCTGACTCTGGATTTTGGCGGTAACAGGGCACAGCTTTATCAGGACGATAAATTGATAACAGACTGGTTCTCAAATGGTGAAGACTGGACAGTCGCATTGAAACGATATGGTTATCCCGAAAATCTGACAATGATCGTATATCCATATGAAGAGGATGTATACTATGATCTGCCGCCCAAAAAAGGATGCGAACTGCGTCATGCGTCTGCAAAAGCAATGTATCAATTAGAAGTATAGTTTATGAAGGAGAAATATCAGCATGTGCAATGTAACAATAGACAATTTAAAACAGTATCTGGAGAAGATGGATCAATATGAACATGTGATGACTTTACTTAATTGGGATATGGAAACAACGATGCCCAAACTTGGATTTGAGGGACATTCCAAAGCATTAACGTATTTTTCCACAGAGCTGTTCAGATTATCAACAACAGAAGAACTGGGGGACATGCTGGAGGAATTATCAAGTCCGGAGAAATATGAGCAATTGGATGATATGTGGAAATTTGTTGTGAAACGTATGAAGCGTGACTATGATGAAAGCAGGAGAGTTCCACAGGATTTCTTTGAACAGTTCGTACAGGCAACGACAGAGTCCGGAAATGCATGGAAGGAGGCAAAGCGTGCTTCTGATTTTTCAATTTATGCACCCCACCTTGAAAAAGTCATAGAAATGACAAAAAAGATGGCAGAATATACGAATCCGGGAGAAGAAGTATATAATGTATTGCTGAATCAGTACGAAGAAGGAATGGATTCTGATACGATCGACAGGCTGTTTGAGGATCTGAAGCGTGAACTTGCACCGTTCGTTAAGAAAATACTGGCTGCCGGACAGCCGGATGATTCCAAATTCAAAGGCACATATGAGATTGAAGCACAGAAGAAAGTTCAGAAAATGCTGCTTGATTATATTGGATTTGACTGGGAGGCAGGTACTGTAGGAGAAACAGAGCATCCCTTCACACTAAATTTCTCTTCAAAGGATGTACGTGTAACCAATCACTACTATGAAAACGATGCACTCAGTGCAATGTATTCTGCGATCCATGAGGGTGGACATGCTATCTTTGAACAGCATGTAAATCCTGATTATGACGGAACCGTGGCAGGAAGCTGCAGATATTGTGGCATTCATGAGAGCCAGTCCCGTTTCTATGAAAATATTTTGGGCAGGAATAAGAATTTCTGGATACCGATTTATGAGAAGCTCGGCATCTTGCTCCCCAAATTCAAAGAAATCAGTCTGGATTAATTCTATCATGAGATCAATCATGTCAGAAACAGTCTGATCCGTACAGAAGCAGATGAGCTTACCTACTGTTTCCATATCATTATCCGTTATGAGCTGGAGAAGGCAATCTTCCGTGACGGCGTGTCCGTAGAGGAACTTCCCAAACTGTGGAATGAGAAAATGCAGGAATATTTGCAGATTACCCCTTCCAATGATGCAGAGGGCATACTGCAGGATATGCACTGGTCAGATGGCTCCTTTGGATACTTCCCTTCATACCTTCTGGGCAATATCTATGATGGTATGTATCTCGAAGCGATAACCCGTGAACTGGGAGATGTAGACACCATTCTGCGGGAGGGCAGAATCAGTGAGATTACAGCATGGCTCAATGAGAAGATTCACCGGTATGGAAGCACAAGGCTGCCACGGGAAGTCATAGAGAAGGTATGCGGTAAGGAAATCAGCGCACAGCCGATTATTAACTATTTTAAGAAGAAATATACAGAAATTTACCAAAAACAATAACAAAAAATAATACAAAACAGTAAACCTCTTGCAAAAAAAAAAAAAAACTGTATAATCAGAAATATAGATAAATATTCAGTTAATCAATAATGATTACAGA
>CAYRAW010000175.1:0-6741 GCA_964422225.1 uncultured Roseburia sp. | reverse complement strand
TGATAGACAGAATTATAGCTGGCAGTATGCACGATTTCAATGAATTTATCATACTTTACCGCTTCATTGCAGATCAAATACAGATCATAAGCAGTTGTATAATGATTGGGATCTGTCAGACCATTAGGATTCACGAAGTGACTATTCGTCGCCCCTAGACTATTAGCAACTTCATTCATCATATCCGCAAAGCCTTCCACGCTTCCCCCTAGATATTCTGCGATCATAATCGCAACATCATTCGCCGACTTGAGCATCAATGCATGTAATGCCTGATCCAAGGTCATAGTATCTCCAGCCTCAAGTCCCAATTTTACAGCACCTGATTCCTTAACGTAAACGTTTTCAGAAGCAGTCAGAACATCATCCAGATTACCATATTTGAGTGCACACAAAGCAGTCAGAACCTTTGTCAAGCTTGCCGGATTCAGTTTTTCATGAACATTTTTGGCATATATAACATTGCCATTATTAATATCAAAAAGTCCGGCAGCCGTTGCCTGTGACATATCCACAACAGCTCCCTGTGTCACGTCCTCAGTTGTAACACAAAGATTCGCTGAAAATGCATCCAACGCCTGTCCCTGTGACTGGGAAGCAATTGAAAAATTAGAATTATTTCTTGTCCTGTCATAACCAAATGAGTATGTCTTAGCACCGCATCCGGATATCAGAACAGAAGGGATCAGCACGCAAGTAATTACGTAAGCTAATTTATTTGTACATTTCACGCCACTCTAAATCTCCTCTATCCAGTGACTTGATCAACAGTTCTGCTGAAGCAAGGTTCGTTGCCAACGGAATATTATGCATATCACACAATCTCAATGCATTATTCACATCAGGTTCATGTGATTTGGGATTCAACGGATCTCTTAAAAATATCACAAGATCGATCTGATTATGTTCAATCTGTGCACAAATCTGCTGTTCTCCGCCTAAATGTCCGGCTAAATATTTATGAACATTAAGATTCGTTACTTCCTCTATTAATCTGCCTGTTGTTCCTGTTGCATATAATTCGTTCTTACTTAAAATACCACGATATGCAATACAAAAATTCTGCATTAATTTCTTTTTTCCATCATGAGCAATTAAAGCAATATTCATGATATCTGCACCTTCCTTTGTCAATTATTATATTTCCTGACACATTGTAGTCGCACATTAAGAACAAATCCCATTCCAATGTACAAACTTACAAGTGATGTCAACCCATAGCTTACAAACGGCAGCGGCACACCTGTATTGGGGAATAAGCCCGTAGCAACCGCTATATTAACAAAACTCTGAAATCCTACCAGTGCAGCCATCCCACAGCATATACAGGTCCCTGCCAGATCTTTTGCCTTACGTGCCACACTTAAACATTCAAGTGTGATCAAAAACAGCAGGATAATAACTGCACATCCTCCTACAAAACCTAATTCTTCTCCTACAATTGTATAAATAAAGTCTGTCTGAGGTTCTGATATAAAATTGCCGTTCTTAACAGAACTGATCATATTGTTATTAAGACCTTTACCCCACAGCTGTCCTGAGCCAATTGCCATCATAGCATTTGTCTGCTGATATGCAGCACCTGTTGCATATTTTTCTGGTTCGAGCCATGCAAGGATTCTGGTCTGCTGATAACTCTCTATGATCTGTTGATCAGGTTGTAAAACCAGAATAAATAAGATCACTGCTGCAGGTACTACAACCGCCAGAACTCCAAAGATCAATTTGTAGCTTAGCCCACCCACATACCATAAAGTACAGAATATTAGCAAAATGACTATACTGGTTGACATATCCGGCTGTTTATATACCAAAAACAACGGAGGCAACAGTAAAATAATCATTAATACTATATTCTTTAGGGAATTTATTTTCTCCCTATGTTTCATAATAAACTGTGAAAAGAATAAAATCAACATAATTTTTGTTAATTCTGACGGTTGGAATTGAATTCCTGCTATTTCCAACCATCTTCGTGCATTATTTACATCTGTGCCAAAAAAACGAACCATGAGCAGAAGAAAAATATCAAACACATATATGACCCAATGGAAACGCAGAAAAAAAGAATAATCAAAGAATGACAGAACTATCATTATGAAGAATCCAACAATAAACCCCATAATCTGTTTGTTCTGTACAGATTCCTTAGCACTTCCGATCGCAAGGATACCAATTACGGTAATTGCTACCAGCATAAGAATTAATTTAAAATCATAATCACGTACTCTGTAATTCTTGAACATTCTTTCTTTCCTGTCTTTCCTTTTGTTTCACGATTAATTCTTGAGGTCAAGAATCGGTATATTAGCATACAGCACCGGCATTTTGGCATTTCTGCCGCTTACGCCCGTTTTGGTTATCTGAATATCCATACTTGCAGTATCGATTTTCATGTATTTTGATATCACATGTGCTATATCATTCTTAATAAGTTCCATCATTTCCGGCGAACAGTTAACTCTGTCAGATATCAATAAGATCTTTAATCGGTCTTTTGCAACCCGTCTTGAGCTTTTTTTGTGAAATAAAGAAAATAATCTCATATCCGCTCCTCCTGATTCTTATGGAATAAACCGCTAACGCGTGTCCATATTGTAATTGTTTTCCCAAAATCAGGAAAAGGAACTTCTTTGCCGCATAAACGGCGGCATATGTTGTAAAATGCCTGCCCCGCCAGAGAACTTTTACCCACGAGAGGTTCGCCCTGATTGGTAGCGATCACTACATTTTCATCGTCAGGAACCACTCCCAACAGTGGAAGTCCGAGAATATCTATGACATCTTCTACTGTCATCATTTCTCCTCGTCTGACAAGATCTGATCTGAGCCGGTTCACGATCAGGTCAACCTTCTTTATTTCATTTGCCTCCAGTAATCCAATGATTCTGTCTGCATCCCTGATCGCCGATACCTCCGGGGTTGTCACAACAATTGCATGATCAGCACCCGCTACCGCATTTTGAAATCCCTGCTCAATTCCCGCCGGACAATCTAAAATAATGTAATCGAACTGTTCCTTAAGACCTTCTATCAGTTTTACCATCTGTCCTGGTGTTATACAGTTCTTGTCCCTGGTTTGTGCTGCCGGCATCAAATATAATCCGGCATGCCGCTTATCCTTGATCAAAGCCTGCTTCAGTCTGCAGGTACCCTCTATAACGTCTACCAGATTATAAACAATCCTGTTCTCTAATCCCATTACAACGTCAAGATTGCGCAATCCGATATCCGCATCGATCAAAACTACCTTCTTACCCATTTCTGCCAGACCCGTTCCTACGTTTGCGGATGTAGTGGTCTTGCCTACACCGCCTTTACCTGATGTGACAACAATTACTTCGCTCATAAACCTCGCCTTTCCGCACTCTGCATCATAAAATTGCAGAATACTGTTGTCATTTCAGTTCTCCGGATTTTTATAAGGTAAAATTATCCAGCAATTCTTTGGTAATCGGTTCTACCTGTACCTTTCCATTATATGTGTATGCAATCTTGGGCACAGTTTTTGGCTTTAGTCCCCATTTTGAGCTTTTTGCCGGTTGTACATATCGTAAATCACCAATTCTGAGCTTCTGTGGACTCATATCCAGTGCAACAACAAAATGGTTATTATTTCCTGACGCACCCGCATAAGCTTCTCCTGCCAGACACCCCAGAACTACAATATCCTTTGCGGAATAGACACTACAGCCTTCGCATACATCACCTAATATCACAATACTATGCTCTGTTTCTATGCTTTGTCCATCCCGAAGTGTTCCTCTGTAGAATTGTCCACAGTTCTCGTCCCTCTGAAAATTCAGATTATTTTGTATTCCAAGAAATTTTATATTTTTTTCTTCATCTTTACCCATCAGGCACAGTACTTTCAAACGTGAATTTTGTGTAATTGCATCCAATATCTGTCGTTCTTCCGCCTCACTAAGTTGTCTTCCTTCCAAAGAGATCGCTACGGCTGCATCTTTAAAAAAGCCATCAGCCTCTTTGAATTTGGCTGCAATATCTACTAACAATTCATCAAATGGAATCGTATCATCCATAATCACAGATATTCCACTGGAAAAACTTTTTAATACAACTGAATTCTTCACATTTACTCCTATCTGTGCGCCTTACGCACAATGCAAATCAAGAACCACTGCATAGCCGATATGCTTAATCCCCTGCGCCTCCTGTAGCATCAAGAGAGTCCGCCGTACCGGTAACAAGTTCCTCTTCCTGAGCCAAACCATAATAATATTTATATACATCTCTTGCTGTCTGTGCTGCATAATTGGAATCATATCCATTAGCAATACGCACCGATACTGAAATTTCAGGATCTTCATATGGTGCATAGCTGACAAAAAGAGCATGGTTTGCACGCGTTTTATCCTGCTGGGCTGTACCTGTCTTACCAGCAACATTTACTGCCAGATCTTTAAAATATGGCTTTTTCTCTACAACCTGACGCATACCGGAATGAATTGCATTCCACAGGCTGTTATCCAAATCTACGGTATTTCTGACTTCCGGTGTGTAATTTTCTATTACATTACCCTTTGAGTCAGTCAGTTTATCCAAAATACTTAAATTAAAACATGTCCCACTATTGGCTACTGTTGTAACATATCTGGCCAGTCCGACTGTTGTATAGTTGTGTGTACCCTGTCCAATAAAGGAAGGCACCGCATACAAATTAGAGAATTCCGGTTCTGCTTCGGTGATTTCTATTCCTGATTTTTCTGTCAGACCGAACATATCCGCATATTTCTTTAATCTTGATAATCCATAATCGCTGTTATAGCCTGTACCATCCTGGCTGAGCCGGTATCCTACCTCATAGAAGTAGGAGTTGCAGGAATTGGCAATTGCGTTGGAAAGATTCATTGCTCCATGAGCACTTGGATATATCCAGCAGCGGTGTATGGTAGACGCCAGTTTATCAAAATATCCTGTACACAAAATAGTCTCACCTATTGATGAAACTGCGCCTTCTTCGATAGCTGCTGTTGCAGATACCATTTTAAAGGTAGAACCTGGTGCCGTTTTCTGCTGTGTTGCCATATTCCACTGTGGTACTGAGAGATCTGCCTGAAGTCTGGCATAATACTCAGCATCCACTCCATTTGCCATCTTATTTATATCATATCCCGGATAAGATACCAGCGCCAGAACCTTTCCTGTCTTGACATCCGTTACAACACAAGACCCTGAACACGGATCAAGTGCGAGCTGCGCCGGGGTGATCTGAAGCGTCTGTACCATCTCCAGCATAAAGTTATATGGACTGACAGAACCATTTTTTACTGCTGTGATCTTACTTTCCTCAACACTGATAATATCCTGTTCCCACAACAGCATACATATCTGTCTGCCCGTAATCTGTTGATTACTTATCATATACTTATACAACTTTTTAGAGAACTCATTATTATTGTAAAGATTGTCTATAATGTAATCAATAATAGAATTCAGGATTTCCTCAGAATCCGAGTACTGACTATCCAGAGAAAGCTTAGTAATATCGATCCAGTTCTGAGCTATCGCATAGTTAAGATATTCTGAAAGGCTGATCACCTCATCCTTTGTCCATGCGATATAAGTCTCATCTTCCTTGTCAATGGCACTGTTTACCAGCACACCTTTTTTAGTCAGCATGGATACAATATAACTTTCATAATTTTTGTACTCTTTACTCAGCTTATTATACGGTGTTTTCGTACTCTGTAATTCTTCCTTGATTCCATTCAGAACGGATTGCTGTTTATTAAGGAATGTCTGGTATACTTCCTTTTCCGTTGTGTCAGCATTCTCACTGGTAAAATGTGTAATATCAATAACACTATTATTAAATAATGCATAATATACATCATCAATAGGAATGATCAGCTTACTTGCAGAAGATACGCTGGAAGCATCAAAATTCATAACGTTACGCATCTTATTTACCACAATACCCGCAATTTTCTGTTCCAGAATATTATAAATTGCAAGTTGCAAATCTGCGTCAATTGACAAATACAGATCATTTCCCGCCTGTGATTCAACCACATCCGTAGTCTCTATAATTTTTCCAAGGTTATCAACATATATTGTTTCAGAACCTTTTTTACCCTGTAATTGCAGTTCCATAACCTGCTCAATACCAGCTTTACCAACTGTATCATTTAAAGTATAAGAACTATCCTGTTCCTGCAGAGAAGCAAGCTCTGTCTGTGATACCTTGCCGGTATATCCCAAAATATGTGCAAACTGATAGGGATAGTTATATTTGCGGATCGTATCTTCTTCTATTGAGACACCATCCAGTTGGTCGGCATTTTCCATAATCACTGCAACAGTTTTCTCAGATACATTGGTTGCTACGGTCGTCGCAATATACTTTTGGAAACTGTACAGATTCATTTCATATCGAATCGTTACAAGTTCCAGTACTTCTTTCGGTGTATATCCTTCTCCCGGAAGAAAAGTTTTCGTTTCTTCTCCCTTTTCATCCTTTTCATATTCACCAATTTTAAAACGATTACATAAGTAATCAATTACCTCTTTTGCAGTTGCTGTCTTTTGCTCATATTTGAATTTATCAGAGTTAATATCACTATGACCATAAATATCTGCCAGAAACCTCAAAAGCGTATTACCATCTACATTAAAGGCATATTCACCATTTTCATCTAATATAATATTAAAGTCACTGATAACACTGTCTCCATTATCTTCTATCAAATGGATCAGCTTGTATAATGTGGCATTAAG
>CAYRAW010000174.1:0-6761 GCA_964422225.1 uncultured Roseburia sp. | reverse complement strand
CTTTTACATAGCTTTTGTTCTTACCGTAACCTCCGGCGGGAAAATACTGTTTCAGATGCTGTACTTCTACTAATTTATCGCTCACCTGTCTCTCCTCCTTCCATCTGTGCCTTCTGATTCATCCAGCACTGTGTATAATGGACATCACCAAAGGTCGTAACAGGAGGCATCTCGCGCAGACATATTTTCATACAATTATTGCAGCGCGGTGCAAATGGACATCCCTTAGGCGGATTTAACAAATCGATCGGAGTGCCTTCAATTGGAACCAGTTTTTCATGTTCCTTGGCATCCAGTTTCGGGATACTTCTAAGCAATCCCTTGGTATATTCATGTTTCGGCTCATAGAATATCTCATCTGTTGTACCATATTCTACGATTCTGCCTGCATACATAACTGCAATCTTTTCACACATGCTGGCTACGATACCAAGATCATGTGTGATCATAATGATAGCCATTCCAAGTTTATCTTTCAGTTCCATCATCAGCTCCAGGATCTGTGCCTGAATCGTAACATCCAGAGCCGTAGTAGGTTCATCTGCGATCAGAAGTTTGGGTTCGCATGCAAGTGCGATCGCGATCATGACTCTCTGACGCATACCGCCGGAAAGCTCATGAGGATACTGTTTTAATCTCTTTTCCGGCTCATTGATACCTACCAGAGTCAGCAGTTCCTTGGCACGTTCATGTGCTTCCTTTTTCTTTTTATCTGTATGGAGAAGGATAACCTCCTCGATCTGATTCCCGATTGTATAAACAGGGTTCAAGCTTGTCATAGGGTCCTGGAATATGATAGATACTTCATTTCCCCTGATCTTACGCATCTCTTTCTCTGTCATTTCGTTGATCCTGTGTCCGTTAAAATCCAGCGTTCCTCCTATGAGCTTACCAGGATATGCAGTCAGCCCCATCAGGCTGTATGCTGTAACAGACTTACCGGAACCGCTTTCTCCTACGATTCCTAATACTTCGCCTTCCTTAACATGAATAGACACATCGTTCAGTGCCTTGACTTCACCCGCGGGGGTAAAGAAGGATAGACGCTCATGATTGATATCTACAAGATATTCTGACATAATTTCCTCCTATGAACCTGTCTTCGTTAATTCTTAAGCTTAGGGTCAAATGCGTCTCTAAGTCCATCACCCAGCAGGTTAAAACTCAAAATGATCAAACTGATCAGTATTGACGGAATAAACAACAAATAAGGATATGTATTGATACCGTTGATGGCTTCACTCGCCAGACTGCCCAGAGAAGGAAGCGGCACTGCAACACCTAATCCCAGGAAACTCAAAAAGCTTTCTGTAAAGATTGAGGATGGGATCTGTAATGTAGTGGTTACGATCAAAGTACCGATACAGTTCGTCAACAGATGTTTCTTAATGATCCTGCCATTCTTGGCACCCAGTGCTCTGGCAGCAGTAACATACTCACTCTCTTTGAGCATCAGAATCTGACTACGTACCATACGTGCCATACCAACCCAGTAGAGCAGGGCAAATACAATAAAGATACTGATCAGGTTCGTGCCTACTGTCTGCACCCATCCAAAACCGGGAACCTGTGCCAGTGACTCTAACGGGCTCTTGATCGCAAAGGACAAAAGAACGATCAGCAAAACATCCGGAACTGTATATATGATATCTACAATTCTCATCATTACCAGGTCTACCCAGCCTCCAAAGAAAGCTGCAACAGAACCGTAAATAGAACCGATCACCAGAATGATAGCGGTAGCGATCAGACCTACCATTAATGAAATACGGCTTCCCATCATAACACGGATGGCATAATCACGTCCCATCTTGTCCGTACCAAGAATATGTGGGAAAACGCTCTCTCCCGCATCGATCCTGGCAAGTTCATCCTGGGAATACTGCATAGGAGCTAAGTTATTTGCACCTTTGATCTGTGTTTTATAAGAATAAGGATAAAAAGAAGGTACAATAAAGGACAGGATCATAATTAAAATAATAATGATCAGACTCGCCATAGCTACTTTATTCTTACGAAGTCTTCTGAAACCATCCTTCCAGAAGCTTACGCTCTCACGCATGACTACAAGACTTTCTTTTTCTTCGTTTGTCGCAGGCAGGAAATCTTCGGGATTCCACTTCTGCTGAAAGCTGATTGGGTTCTCTTTCATTTTCTATATCCTCCGTTAATTGAGCTTAATACGAGGGTCTACAATTTTGTAAATGATATCAACAATTACATTCATAACGATCAATAATGTTGCAAGGAAAATTGTAGTTCCCATGATGACCGTGTAATCACGGCTGGAGATGGAACCGATGAATTCGCCGCCCAGACCGGGAATTGTGAAGATCTTCTCTACAACGAAGCTTCCCGTCAAGGTATATGCAAGCATCGGACCAACATAGGTAATGACCGGCAGGATCGCATTACGAAGCGCATGCTTGAAAATGCTGACTGCCTGAGAAACACCCTTTGCCTTACAGGTTCTCATATAATCCTGACCCAGAACATCCAGCATGGAAGAACGCATCAGTCTCATGATATATGCCATGGGATAAAAGGATAATGCCATAACAGGCATGACATAATGCTTCCATGAAGTCAGACCATAAGTCGGAAGGATTTTTAAATGAACACCCAGAAAATACATTAACACTGTACAGATAACAAAACTCGGTACAGCGATACCACAGGTCGATATAACGCTGATCAGATTATCGAGGAACTTACCTCTATGCATCGCAGCAATACATCCAAGTGGAATACCAAATATCAGTGCTACCAGAACAGCAACTCCACCTACTCTGGCAGACACAGGGAACTTTGTTACTATAATAGAAGTAACTGTACGTCCTCTCTGTTTCAGACTATCTCCGAAATCCCCATGCAGGGCATCTGTAAGATAGGTAATATACTGCTCGAACAGTGGCTTGTCCAGTCCATATTTGGCTTCCAGTGCCGCCATCGCCTTGGGACTGACTGCTTTCTCGGATAAGAACGGACCACCCGGTACCAGATTCATCAGAAAGAAAGTAATGGTCGCAACCGCCCAGATTGTTACAATTGCAAGGCCAATTCTCTTTATAATGTACTTGAACATATTGTAATACTCTCCTTTACTTATATCACTTAAATATAGTTCTTTACCTTTTGTAAAAAAACAAGGAGCGAATACGCCTACATTGGCTTATTCCACTCCTTTATGGCGATAAACATATATTTTTCTTTGACTGAGGCTATTTTATTCTCAATTATTATTTATGTCAATAGGTTTTATTGTTACAAATTTAACTATTATCAGTTTTTCTGTATAATTATACATTATAATTACTCAACTTTGTATTTTTAGTAGTTATACCTTTTTGCTATACTTTGCTTTTATTATACATTTTAGTCTACTTTAGTGCACATAATTATTCATGATTGTACTATTTGCATGTTTTTTTATTCATTTATAAATTTTTTATTGACATTTTATATTTATTGTATTACTGTATTAAGTAGCTAATACAATGATACGATTTAAAATTTGGGAAGGAGGATACTTATGGCATGGGAATTGAATTCCGACCGCCCAATCTATACGCAGATTCTGGAAATTATTCAGATGCGTATTATCTCCGGCATCTATAAGCCCGGTGAGAAACTGCCAAGTGTAAGGGAGCTTGCTGCAGAAGCGAGCGTAAATCCCAATACGATGCAGAAAGCTTTTGCAGAGCTTGAGAAAAGCAAACTGATCACAACGCAAAGAGGGAGCGGACGTTCTGTAACGGAGGATACTACAATGATCGAACAAATCCAGAAACAAATTGCAGTATTACAGGTTAAAAATTTTTTTGAGAAAATGAAAGAGCTAGGATATGACAATGACCATATTCTGAAACTTGTTGAAGAGACAATTGAGGGAGGAACACAATAATGGATTCTTTATTAGAAATCAGGGATTTATGTAAACAGTATAAGGGTGCAGGTAATTATATGGCAGTATACCATATGAATCTGTCTATCCCACGGGGCAGGATCATTGGACTGCTGGGTCCAAACGGCTGCGGCAAGACTACTCTGATCAAGATGATCAACGGTCTTCTGACTCCATCCTGTGGCACTGTCACGATCAATGGATATGCCCCCGGCATCGAAACCAAAAAAGTCGTTTCTTATCTGCCTGAACGTACTTATCTTCAGAGCAATATGCGAATTCGTGAAATGGTAAACTACTTTAAGGATTTCTATGCAGATTTCAACGAGGACAGAGCCTACGGTATGCTCTCTACACTGGGAATTGACCCGGAAGCCAGATTAAAGACACTTTCCAAAGGTTCCAAGGAAAAGGTACAGTTGATCCTTGTTATGAGCAGAGAAGCCGATCTTTACATTCTCGATGAGCCAATCGCAGGAGTTGACCCGGCTGCAAGAGATTTCATTCTGCGTACGATCATTACTAATTATAATGAAAATGCAACGATTCTGTTATCTACACATTTAATTACAGATATCGAGAACATTCTTGATGAAGTGATCTTTATGAAAAATGGTTCTCTCCTGCTGCACACCACAGTAGACGCGATCCGCGAGAAGCAGGGCAAATCAATCGATACCTATTTTAGGGAGGTATATGCATGTTAAGCAAATTAATGAAATATGAATGGAAAAATCTTAGTCGTCAGTTCCTGATCATGCTTGCTATTCTGGTGGGAACAACTCTTGTTTCTTCCTTAATGGTAGTATCCATTAACTTTGACTTTGACCAGGTAAATGACAGCTATTCACTCTTTATGCTGATCGGCTCTATCCTGATCTATTATCTTGGACTGATCGTATGTGGTTTTGGAACAAGCCTGATCATAGCTATTCGTTTCTACAAATCATGTTACACTGATGAAGGATATCTGACACATACTTTACCCGTATCTGCACGTCAGATAGTCGGCTCCAAGACTCTGTCTGCATGCCTTATCCAGCTTTTATGCACGGCAATTACCACATTATCTCTTATAATATATGGTGCTGTTATCATTGCTGCTATTTTTAATTCAGGCACTGCACATTATGCAGGAACATTATCCATCGCCATAATCAGTACCCAATTTCAACAGGAAATGGGCATCGGTCTGGGGCAGTACTGTGCATTTATGCTGCTCTACAGTATTGTTGGCTGCTTTACCGGTCCCAGCATTATATTAGGATGCGTAAGTCTGGGACAGCTCTACACCAGGCATCGTATTCTCGGAGCGATCCTTGCCTATTTTATTGTTACCATGATCATGCAGTTTGTAACATATATTGCTATGCTTCCAACCTATAGCAAACTTATCATGGCATCTGCTTCCGGCAAGACCCTGTCCATGATGAGCATTATGATGCCAACCTTTATCATCATTTTTGTCATTACGATCCTCATTGCGATTGCTATGTATTTCATCAATATCCATATGATGACCAGCAAATTAAATCTGGAATAATGATTCAGATACATAAAGAACCGGGATACACTTATGGTGTAACTCCCGGTTCTTATTTATCATAATCTTCTTTTCACAGTTCTACTTTATATGTGACATTTCTTCCAATCTGGCGTGAAGCCTGTCCATCCTGGCAAGCTGTTCTTTTGTTACCACTTCTCTGCCCGACATAAAATATCTTACACTGCCTTCTAACTGTTCTAATTGATCAGTACTTTCAAGAATACGTTTTAACTGACCCACTGTTCCCAGATTTCCATCTATGATCTGCACCTGAGCGGGCATGATTTTGCGGAAGCTGTCTTTAAAATAATTAAAATGCGTACATCCCAATACCAGTTCTCCATAAGCAGAAAGATCGTACGGAGATAATTGATCACGCAAATATGCCTCCACCTGCGGCGAATCAAATTCTTCTCTCTCTGCAAAAGTAACCAGTTCCGGTAACGGCAGCAAATCTACATGATGTGCATTATCCACTCTGTGTACAAGATTCTTGAGTTTTTCCTCCCGGATCGTTAAAGGAGTGGCTACAACCATAACACGACGTCCCCTGCTCTGTTCTACTGCCGGCTTCACAGCGGGTTCGATTCCTATAATGGGGATGGGGTACTTCTTGCGCATAATGGATGCAGCGACAGAAGTTGCAGTATTGCAGGCAATGACTATTGCTTTGCAGTCATGGTCGATCATAAATTGTACCATTTTATCTACATAGGATATGACCTGCTCTTTGGTTTTGGTTCCATAAGGAACATGGTCGGTGTCTGCGTAAAATATATAGTTTTCATAGGGAAGGGTGGTAAGAGCCTGATGAAGGACGGACATTCCGCCAATTCCTGAGTCAAAAATTCCAATATTCATTGTGATTCTCCTGTTTTAACGCCCAACGGGCTGCGCCGTTGAGGCATGTCTATGGTGGTGGCGTGGCTCGTTCAGTCGCGCCATTCGCAATCTCGCGCTCCGCGCTCCAAAGCCTGCTGTCGCAGGCGGATTGCTCATGAACGTGGCGCTCAGTCCATATAGTCGTGCAAATGCTCATTTGTGCAAGCACAATCGCATTTGCACGGCTATATGGCTGAACTGGTAAGACAAAAAGAGACCCGCAAATCCATGTTTCCATAAACCTGCGGGCGTTATTGAGAGAGCGAATAGCGAGTTAAACCCGCTGCGACATAACCTGTTTTAATTCTATTCATTAAGTATAACCTCAATGTTCATTTATCGACTGTACTCTATCACCAATATTAAAATGTTTCTGAGAGCGATAGACGGGGCTCGAACCCGCGGTCTCGACCTTGGCAAGGTCGCGCG
>CAYRAW010000173.1:0-6769 GCA_964422225.1 uncultured Roseburia sp. | reverse complement strand
CATTGTTGATACACTGCCTGTCAAAAAGTCGAGTTAATTAAAGGATGAAATACTATACTATAACGGATTTTTAGTCAAATGGCAATTCATCCCGCACTTGAGTTTCCGCAGTTTTATCCACAACTGGATATTTTCCTGGGTACTGTCATAAACAACTTTCAAAAAATGCTCAAAATATAAGGAATTCTTCCCTGTTTTGTAGTAAAATCAAGTGTCCAATCAAAAAGATACTAAACAAAAATCAGGAGGACTCCTTATGCTTAATTCTACATCAAATACTTATACTTTGAAACGGGAAATTCTAACTTTTTCAAATAAAATTTCCAGACACATGGCAAAACCAGACAGAAAGTTTATACACATGCAAAGGCGTTAAACTCTTGGATCAGAGGGTTGCATACAATATCATCCGACTGAATCTCTGATACGCAAAAGACTCCGCATGGATCACATCATGCGAAGTCTTCTTTCAACTGTCTTTTTTATCCGTTCACAAGCTTATGCAGAACGCTTCTTTGCATACCACAGTATCACACCAACATAAGCAACCGCTGCTACAATACCAATAATATATGCTCCTACCCATGGGATATTGAAGCCAATTTTTGCATTTGCAATATATGTTACTGTAACAAATGCATACCAACTGCCCGGAAGCAGTGGCATCCATGCATATTTTGCCTTGCCATTCATAAACATCCATACAGAAATTGCAAGGAATGCAAACAGTGCCAGTGTCTGGTTAGACCATGCGAAGTAACGCCATAATACATTAAAGCCATTGCTGTTCATCTTTGCAAATACCAGAATCACTGCAACAAGTGCAAAAATAATTGCAGAAAGTCCAAGTCTCTTCTTTAAAGAAGTCTGGTCAATATGTAAGGAATCCGCAACTGACATACGCAGTGCACGCAGTGCTGTATCACCGGATGTAATCGGGAGTACGATAACACCAATAAGTGCAATAATACCGCCAACATTTCCAAGCAGATGCTTGCATACTACACCAATCGTATCTGTTGCAAGCGAAGCATCTGCTGCCTGCAGACCAAGATTGTATACGCCCATTGCGCCTGCTGCCCATACCATAGCGATGAATCCCTCTACAACCATCATGTTATAGAAAGTCATACGTCCCTGCTTCTCACTCTTCATTGTACGAGAAATAATTGCTGTCTGTGTTGAATGGAAGCCAGAAAGGATTCCGCAGGCAACTGTAATAAAGAACACTGGAATAAAGTGGTTTGCTGAAAAATAATCGCCATAGGCAACAGCACCATTCCATGTATCCCAAATCTCAGTCAGGGGATAGCCCTGAACGAACATACCAATAAATACGCCAACTGCGGAGAACAGCAGGACTGCACCAAATACCGGATAAATCCGTCCGATGATCGCATCAATCGGAAATACCGTTGCAATCAGATAATACAGGAAAATCACACCATAGATAACCCATGTAGAAACAGAAGTTGCCTTTCCGTCAAAGCCAAAGACCTGCTTTGCAGCAATATCGCCCGGTGTGTAAATAAATACTGCACCAACCAGTAAAAGCAACAGACTACAGAACACCTGATATACAGAATAAATTCCCTTGTTGCTATACTTGCGAACCATATCCGGCATCTGACAACCGCCATCGCGCAGACAAATCATGCCGGAAAAATAATCATGCATCGCACCACCGATAATATTTCCAATAGGAATTGTAATAAACGCAATCGGTCCAAATAAAATTCCCTGAATCGGTCCAAGAATCGGACCTGTTCCCGCAATGTTAAGCAGGTTGATCAGGCTGTTTTTCCACTCCTTCATCGGTACATAATCCACACCATCCTGCTTTGTGTAAGCCGGAGTTTTTCTGTCATCCGGTCCAAACACCTTTTCGCAGAACCTCCCATAAAGTGCCGCCCCTGCGAATAAAATCACAAGGCCGATAATAAATGTAATCATAACCCTTTTCCTCCTTCAAAATACTTTCTTTTGTATTTCCTTCCTGGGAAATATCAGGCATTTTAGTGCCTGATATCAGGGAATTTGTCTTCGGCCGTCTGTGTCATGCATAATCAAAATTGTGAACGGATCCCAATCCACGTAACGGCTGTCATGCATTTAAATAAAGCCATGTCTTCAAAGGCAGAACTATGTAAAATCACATTTCCTCCCACAAGTCCCTCTATACTTCTGCATGAGCCCCCCCATAAGTACCATACTCCCTGAGTATAGCAGAATACCTGTCAGAACACAAGGTTTCTTGTCGGTTTTTTGTATTTACAATTTTGCTCTATCTTAGCTGACTGTAAAAGTTTTTAATCAAAATCAAATTTGGTAAATCTCTTCGCCATTGCACGGTAACGGAATCTTACCATTTCGTTCTTCTCTAATACATCCTGCTCATTGCCGGTGTACTGACAACGCATGCAATAGAATTCATCCTTTTCCTTATCATAGAACATATCAATATCCAGATCTCTCATAAAGCAAGAGGGACATCTATAGTTTAATTTGCCTTTTCTACCTTGAGACATGTTGCAAATACCTCCTTATTCTTAAGAGTTGTTGTATAACCTAATGTTAACATTGGTGAGAATGCATAGCCTTCCTTTACATAGCCTGTGTAGTTCTTGCCTTCCGCTGTTAAGGATACCTTGGTATCTACAGGAGGAATTACTGCATATACTTCTTTTGCTCCGGCTACTTCTGCTTCTCTGCACTTGTAAGCATATTCGATTTCCTTAGTCTCTGTATCGCCTACGCACTTAAGTGTGATACCATTCATATTCTCAGAATATTCTGTTGTACCATAGCATGCAACCATGTACTCGTTGATGGTAACTTCTGCATCAGGATTGCTCATTTCCAGAATATTTCTTTCAATCTTGATCTCCTGGCTGCCTTCTACGAAGTAGATCTTAGTCTGCAACTTCACTGTCAGGTCATAGAATTCGATATCTACAGGATCAAGTGTCAGGATACGTGTCTTACCGACACCGTTCTCGTTCTCAACCTCTGAGAAGTGAGCCTTGGTACGGCATAAGCACAGGTCAACCTCTTCGCCATTGTAGCATACCTTGGCACTACGGACAGTACCTTCACCTGCATAGTGTGTGAAGTAACCTGCTCTGTACTTCTCCTGGATCAGGAAAGGATAGGAAGCATCCCATACGTGGTCTGTGCCGATACCTGTCTTCCATTCAAGCTTGGCAGCATAAGGACGAAGGTCAACGATAGCGCCGCCCTGATCCATATTGACACATGCACGCATGAATGGATCGCAGTACCAGAATAACTGCTTGTCTGATCCGTATAAAATATCTCTCCAGAGAGCACATTCAGGCTCTGTGTAGATCTTCTTATTAACGCCCTTCTTCTCTCTGTAGTAATCAGCGAACTCAGACATAGTCATGTCAACGAGCTTGCCTTCCTTCTTCAGCTTGCCATAGTATGCACAGCCTTCTTCATAAGACTTGAGCAGCAGCTCATAAGGAGCTTCCCAACGTCCCATCTTATTCATCCAGCCCGGTCCAACGAACATCATGTTATATGCATAACCGTTGTTGTACTTCTCAAGATCTCTGTACTGGTCGATCAGGTTATATAAATATGGGAAATCCCATGTCTTGGAATCATAGATCATACCACGAAGTACGTTCTGTGGATGTGTACCAAAGTTAGATCCATTACCATCATAGCATGCGATCAGGTCTCTTGACAGATGAGGAATTGCTACGATACCTGAATCTTCTGCTTCATTGGCAGCAGGTGCATGTGTATTCTGCTTGGAAGGAATCCATGGAGCCCATGGGCCGCCATCCATAAAGGTATACCAGGAGTTGTTACAGGTATGATAAGCCTTAGGACCTTCTTCCCAACATGTAGCAACTGCACATTTTACCATAGGATATTTACTCTTAATATAGTTAGTCAGATCAGCATCCATATAGTAGGAACCTGTTGATTCCGGATAGAAGCCGAATCTTTCATGGAATTTGCCGAATACATCATCCACGATAGACATCTTATCTTCCATGGAGAACATCCAGATACAGAAATCCTTGGTCTTATACTTCTCACGGAACTCTGTACAAGGAAGACCTAATAAAGTAAGAGCGATCTCATCACCATACTTCTCATGATGCTCCTTGGCGATCTCTACTGCCTCATCATTAAAAAGGCTGGCATATGTCATCTGAATGGTTGTCTTCAGACCGTTCTTATGTGCACATTCCTGTTGTGTCTTGAATATGTCTAATGACTCTGTTAATAATGCCTTTCTGCCGATATCCTCTGTCTTGCCGTGTCCGGTTACTTTCTCTGCATATTCAGGAACCATTTCCGGACGATGAATAATGTTTACTACAAATTTATCCACTGTTCTACCTCCTTTTATGTGGTGCCGCGTTAAACGGCTTGTTTACCTTTTGTTCTTAATTTAAATACCTTTAAAATCAAATTCCAATCTCAGTGTTTTGCTCACATCGATCAGGTATTCGTCATGTGTTCTGGCGCCCCAACTGTCATCACCTGCTACACCCATCTGCTGTAAGGCGACTCTGACTACTGTATAGTACACAGGCGGCAGTTCGTAGGCATGCATTGCATTTTCCAGTTCATGAGGTGTATAAGGAAGTGCGCTGAAGTTCAGCTCCTTACCGCTGAATTCCATACCTCTGCCCAGATTATCTGTCACACTGGCTTTTCTTACGTGGGTATGATTGCCACATTCCTGTGGAACCAGATACTGCGCGATATTATCAGCTACCTTATTCTGATAGATACCAAGCTTGCCTCCACGCTCACGGTCACAGTAAGTTTCCTCTGGTCCGTAACCATACCAGGTCAGATTCTCATAATCTGCATCAAACTTAAATAACATACCAAATTCAGGCATATCATGTATACCCTTGGGTGGTTCATAGCTTAATACAGTATGCACTCTGCCATCACCTGTTACGGTATATGTGACCTCACACTCTGATTCCGGTATGGTCGGCAAGTAATAGGTGTAGGTTACTGTTACACTGTCTTTTTCTTCTGTAATGACGGGATTGGGCTTCGTTACGCCCTGTTTGGAGCTTAACTGGTACAGACTGGCTGTTTTCCACTGTGCATAACGATAAGGCATCTGATTTCCATTATCATTATCTGTCGGTGCTCTCCAGAAGTTCGGCTTCGGAATGGCTTTGATCATCTCTTTGCCGCCGTATACATAGGATACGAGTCCTTTGCCTCCTTTATCAAAAAGCACTTCAAAATGCTCACCTTTCACACCCAGATTGTAAGTACCCTGTGTGACTTTCAAGTAAGTCTGTACAGGCTGCTCTGCTGCTTCTATCTCATAAATTCCCTGTCCAAAAGCTACTTCATGTCCACGTTTCGCCCAAAGCGTATCCTCTTTTAATACGAAAGATACTGTAACGACATACTCGCCTGCTGCAGTTGCCTTCCAGGTTTCCTCTGTACTCCATGGTGTCTGATATTTCCAACGTGGAAGCTGATAGGTCTGTCTGCTCAATGGCTCTACTGCAATCTCAACTGTTGTTGCCGCAATTTTCCTGCCATCCAGTGTCAGTGTGATCTGACAGTCATAATCTGCCGTATTCGTGAACAGATTCTTATTATTTACAGTAAAGCTGTCCTTTTCGATCGTAATGCTGATGTTCTGATAGTTGAACTTCACTTCCTGCATCTTGGGTGATGGCATACGCTCTCCGCCATAGGCAATACCGTTACCACTGAAATTATAATCACAGGGACGGTCATCGAAATCTCCGCCATAGCCTAATACTTCCTTGCCATATCTGTCCTTATGATAGATAGACTGGTCGATGTAATCCCAGATAAATCCACCCTGAAACAGCGGCTCTTCATCTGTAAGATCGGTATACTTGTGCATACCACCACAGGAATTGCCCATAGCATGGGTATATTCACACAGAAGATATGGCTTGCTTCTGTCCTTTTGCAGGAAATCTCTTACATATGCAGCACTTGGATACATACGACTCTCCATATCAGAAGTATCGTTATATCTGCGGTCATTGCATACGCCTTCATAATGTACCAGTCTCGTATCATCCAGTGCATGGAAAAGCCTGGACATTTCATAGATAACAGAACCACCAAAGGATTCGTTACCGCAGGACCAGATAATAATACTTGGATGATTCTTATCTCTCTGATACATGGAATTGACTCTGTCCAGGAGAAGGTCCTTCCATTCCTGTCTGTCCCCGGGTAATGCTTTCTCAATAGGCCATACGCCACGACCTACCATATCCCACATACCATGCGTTTCCATATTGCACTCATCGATCAGATACAGACCATATTCATCACAAAGTGTATACAATGCAGAGTCATTCGGATAATGACTGGTTCTGATCGCATTGATATTATGCTGTTTCATCGTGATGATATCCTGTAAAAGTTCCTCATGATTCGGTACACGACCTCTTCTGGAACTGAATTCGTGACGGTCAACACCCTTGAATACAATACGCTTGCCATTCAACTTCATAATGCCATCTTCGATCGCAAATCTGCGGAATCCGATTCTCTGTGGAATGATCTCTGTCAGCTTGCCTTGTGCATCCACTACATTGATCTGCAGATCGTACAGATCAGGCTTCTCAGCACTCCATAACTGTGGCTGTTCCACGATTACTTCTGTTGTTACTGCCTGTCCATCTGCTAATACTGCTTCGGCTCTTGTAATTTCTTCTCCTGATCTGTTGAGGATCAGTTCTGCCCTGCCCTGTCCGATGGC
>CAYRAW010000172.1:0-6774 GCA_964422225.1 uncultured Roseburia sp. | reverse complement strand
AAGCCTAAGAAACAATTTATATTCACGGCTGTTATGATAGGAGTTAATATTCTGATTTCCTGCATTTGTGTAGGTATGTTCCAGAATTATGTAAGTGGAAATCATGCAGCAATCCATGAAGTGGCTTTGCAGGGAGTGATGGAACTGGCAAATACCATGACACGGCAATTAGAACGGTATATGAAAAGCCAGAACGAAGTGCTGGAAAGTACCGTTGAATATATTGATTCCATGCAGTTTACGAAAGATGAAACAATAAATCTTATGGTGCACCTGAAAAATATGGATGGAACCTTAATGCTGATCGACCCTGAAACATATCAGGGGTATGAAACGACACCATCACTTGATATACAATCATCTGAAGCAAAAGAAACATCCATTGAGAAAGTACAGGTCTTAAAGGATGTGTGTGAAAAATATAAGGCTCAAACAGACAGTCAAAGTTTTCTGGTTACTGATGTTTATCAGAATACAGGAACAGGCGAGAACATGGTTGCATTTTACAGACCGGTCACGATCGAAGACAAGTTGGAGATCATGTTTTACCAGATTACTGTCAGAAGCATGATGGAAAATGTATCACAGGATCATAAGGTGATCAATCAGAATGGTGTTTTGTTGGATAATCAGGGGAAGGTAATCTATTATCCTTATGGAGATAATGATATCCCCACAGACAATATCTATGATTTCCTGATCAATAAATTTGGAGCAGAGGCATCACAACAGATCTGCGATATGATAGATTCCATATCTTATGGAAGCATTACACAGGAGGATGAGAAAGGCAACGAATGGAATTATGTATTCTGCCATCTGGGAGAAGACCTTGGTAATAGCTGGGTCTATCTTAATTGTGTACAGGGAGAGGATCTGGAGCAGAATAATAATCTGCTAATGCCTATTATTATCATGCTGGTTTGTATGATGGTACCCTGGCTTGTCAATGTAATTGTGATCGTACTGCAAAATAACAAGCTGAGAGCCCGTCAGGATACGATCGAAGATAAAAATGCCCAGCTTGCAGCGGCAAATAAAGCGCAGACAGCATTTATTTCCAACATGTCACATGAAATCAGAACACCCATCAATGCAATTCTTGGAATGGATGAAATGATCATCAGAGAGAGCAGCGAGGAAGAAATCAGAGAATATGCCCATGACATTAAAAATGCAGGGAGTACATTACTTGGTATAATCAACGATATTCTGGATTTTACTAAAATAGAAGCAGGCAAGATGGAGATCATAGAGCAGGATTATGACTTGTTATCGGCAGTGAATGATCTGATCAATATGATCAATGTAAAAGTCAAAGAGAAAAACCTGCATCTTGAGGTTAATCTGAATCCTCATACGCCATGTGTTCTGCATGGAGATGAACTGCGTATTGAGCAGGTTATTTTGAATATTCTGACAAATGCAGTGAAATATACGGAAAAAGGGAGTGTTACCTTTAATCTGGATTATGAGAAGATAGATGAGGGCGAAATTTTCCTTATTGTGTCAGTAAGAGATACCGGAATCGGCATGAAACCGGAAGAAATGGATAAACTGCTCAAACCATTTGAAAGACTGGATGAAAAAAAGAACAGAACAATAGAGGGAACAGGACTGGGAATGAGTATCGTTGCCAGTCTGCTGGCAGCAATGGATTCCAAACTTGAGGTAGAGAGTACTTACGGAGTTGGTTCGCACTTTTTCTTCCGAATCAGGCAAAAAGTCATTAACTGGAAGGAAGTTGGCAATTTGCAGAGCAGATATCAGGAGATGAAATCAGAACATGGAGACGAAGAGGAAACACTGTTTCATGCTTCAAAAGCCAATATTCTGGTTGTTGATGATACACTGGTCAACCTGACTGTGGTAAAAGGGCTGCTCAAGCGAACAGGGGCAAGAGTAGATACAGCCCAAAGTGGCGAAGAATGTCTGGAATTATGTGAGAACAGGAAATATGATATTATTCTGCTGGATCACAGAATGCCACAGATGGATGGCGTGGAGACATTGCATTTATTGCGTGAAAAAGAAGGAATGAATCATGATACTCCCGTCATTGCACTGACTGCCAATGCAGTATCTGGTGCCAGTGAATTCTATATAAGTGAAGGATTCAGTGATTTCCTTGCAAAACCTGTGAGTGGTAACAAACTGGAGAAGATGATAGCCAGATATCTTCCAAAAGAAGTTCTGGACAGTGAAGAAGAACTCATGACACAGATCAACGAAAATGCAGGGATCAAGGCGAGTGGTTCCAAAGAAGTCTACAGGCAGGTGTGTGATGAATTCTCCGTGACAGCAGAAAATGCCATTGCAGAAATCAGAAGGTATTATGAATCAGGAGATATTGAGAATTACACGATCAAGGTACATTCACTGAAAAGTACCGCCAGACTTGTAGGAGCAGATCATTTATCAAAACTGGCAAAATACCTGGAAGATTGTGGAAAAGAGGGACGACTGGAGGAGATTGAGGGTAAGACGGATGATTTATTGAATTATTACGCCTGCATTGCAGAAAAGCTTGGCAGCAGTCGAACATCGAAAGCCGGAGAGGTGGAAATTTCAAAAGAACAGATAAAGGAGGCACTGGAGGCTGTTCTTGAATTCAGTGCAGCATTTGATTTTGATGAAGTAGATTCTGTTATGAAACAATTAGACGGTTATAAAATGCCGGAAACTTTTGAAAAGACATATCAGGAGCTCAAGGCGGCAGTTTATGATGTAGATAAGGAAAAAACAGACAGAATCATACAGGAATATTTGGAAAGGTATGGTAGTTGACATGAGTAAGAGGGTTTTGTTGATTGGGGAAAATATTTCTTCGTTTATTTTAAATTCCATTAGGGAATCATTAAAAAAGGAAGAATATGAAGTTGATTATGCGGCACCCACTGTAAGTGCATTGGGCAATCTCAAAGAGAAACCGGATATTGTTGTTATATATGCCGGTGAATATATAGATAATAATGTTGACGCTATGATATATCTGAAGGATTACTGTGGGGAACAGGAGAAAAAGATATGCCTTATAGGATATGCGCAGGAAATAGCAACCTTGCAGAAATATATAGGGGAAGAACTGATCTGGAACTGTTTTGAACGACCACTCAATGTCAAACAACTTGTGGCAGCGATCAATGCGGAAGTAGAGAAGTCCAGTTTGGATAATTTAAAAAAACATATTCTGGTGGTGGATGATTCCGGTACAATGCTTCGTACGATCAAAGCCTGGTTGACGCCAAAATACAAAGTATCCATGGCAAGTTCTGCTGCTATGGCGATCAGCTTTCTGGCAACGAATAAGCCGGATCTTATCCTTCTGGATTATGAGATGCCTGTCTGCTCAGGACAGCAGTTCCTTGAGATGATCCGGGCAGAAGTTTCGACCAGTATGATACCGGTTATTTTTCTGACTGCCAAGGGGGATAAAGAGAGTGTAAAAAGTGTTCTGGCATTGAAACCTGCAGGATATCTGTTAAAGACCATGGCGGCAGAGCAGATCGTGGAAAGCATTGATAATTTCTTTGAAAAGAACAAGGCGAAAAGCTGATCGCAATTCATGACAAAAAACACAGCATTCACGCAAAATCCGTTGTGGTAACCTCAAAAGTGCGCTAAGATAGAGACATCAAAGGAAAGGAGGGAGCATGATATGACGGATTATACGATGATATGGCTGGCAATTATGATCGTCTTGATCGGAATTGAAATCGTGACAGTAGGGCTGACAACGATTTGGTTTGCAATCGGTGCATTAGCTGCAATGCTGGTTGCCTTTATGGGGGGGAGTGTGCTCTTACAGGTTGCAGTATTTCTCATCGTTTCATTAGGTATGTTGATCTTTACACGTCCTTTTGCGATGAAATACATAAATGCCACACATATCAAAACGAATTATGAGGGGATTATCGGAAAGATCGTCAGGATCACACAGGACGTGGATAATCTTAATGCGACTGGTGCAGCAGTAGTGAATGGACAGGAGTGGACAGTCCGTTCGGCTCAGGATGATATGAAGATCCAGGCGGGAAGTCTGGCAAAGGTCATCAGGATTTCAGGCGTAAAACTGATCGTAGAAAAATATGAGGAGGAGAAAACACAATGATTTTCTTAGTAATTTTATTTATTATAATCGTAATTTTAGCAAGCAATATACGTATCGTTCCACAGGCGAGCGCATATGTTATTGAAAGATTAGGCGGTTATTCAGCCACATGGGGTGTAGGTCTTCATTTTAAGATGCCTTTTCTGGACAGAGTTGCCAAAAGAGTGAACTTAAAGGAACAGGTAGTAGATTTCCCACCACAGCCTGTTATTACCAAGGATAATGTTACCATGCAGATTGATACTGTTGTCTTTTTCCAGATTACAGATCCAAAGATGTATGCGTACGGTGTAGATAATCCTATTGTAGCAATCGAGAAGCTGACAGCTACAACCCTTCGTAATATCATCGGTGACATGGAACTTGACCAGACACTGACATCCAGAGAAATCATTAACACAAGCATGCGTTCCGCACTGGACGTAGCAACTGACCCATGGGGCATCAAGGTCAACCGTGTTGAGTTAAAGAACATTATTCCTCCTGAAGCAATCAGAAATGCAATGGAGAAGCAGATGAAAGCAGAACGTGAAAGACGTGAAGCTGTAACTATTGCAGAAGGTGAGAAGAAGTCAAGCATCCTTGTAGCAGAAGGTAAGAAGGAATCTGCAATTCTGGAAGCTGAAGCTGAGAAGCAGGCTGCAATCCTCCGTGCGGAAGCTGAGAAAGAGAAACGTATCAAAGAAGCAGAAGGTCAGGCAGAGGCTGTTCGTATCGTACAGCAGGCAAATGCAGAAGGTATTAAGTTCTTAAAAGAAGCCGGAGCAGATGAAGCAGTTCTTACGATCAAGAGTCTTGAAGCATTTGAGAAGGCTGCTAATGGTCAGGCAACTAAGATCATTATCCCATCTGAGATCCAGAGCGTTGCAGGTCTGGCAAAATCTCTGGGAGAAGTGTTGAAATAAGTGCAGGCTTATTATAAACTATAACTGAATATGGAGGGATGGACAGCAATGACGAAAATAATGATATTAGAAGACAGTATGGACAGTCTCATGGCATTGACAGCTATGATAAAGAAAATATCAAAAGACATTGCTGTTGTCCCTGTTGAAAGTCTGAAAAAGGCTAGAGCAGCATTGCAGGATGAGGCGAATCTTTTTCAGGCTTTTTTATTGGATATTAATTTGAATGAGCAGGATATTGAGGATTCATCAGGTATGGAATTTGCCAGAGAAGTACGGAGTGATGTCCGCTATGTTTTTACGCCGGTGGTTATGATCACTTCTATTGCAAATCTGGAACTGGAGGCATACAGGGAACTTCATTGCTATCAATATATTCTGAAGCCATATGATCAGGAAGAAATTGAGAAACTGATCCATAAAGTCCTGTTCCAGACAGGAGAAAGTAATGAGCCTTTTGTACTGGTCAAAAAGGAGGGGATCAATTATAAGATCTATTGCAAAGATATTGTCTATCTGTATGCGATCCCCAGAGGGATATGTCTGGTATTGCAAAAGGAAACTATGAAGATTCCATATCTTTCTATTAAACAGATACTTGAAAAATTGCCGGAAGGGCAGTTCATACAATGCCATAGAATGTATGTGGTAAACAGAAGTTATATTGACTACGTGGATATCGTAAATCGGATCATCCGAATGAAAGGCTCACAGGAAGTAGAGATTGGAGTCACATATAAGACAGAAATAAGGGGGCTGTTGCATGTCTGAATTTGCGCAACTTGGCAGAAAATTATTTTACAGAGTATTTTGTGTAATGGCATTGATCATTGCAGTTTATCTGATCGTTGACCTGTATTTGAGCCATACCCTTGATGTGAAGGTAATTGTACTATTTGGAATTCTGTTAGCTGTTATCTTTCTCGGATGGTGGGACTGGCTTGCCAATTATGCGGTCTTAAAGAGGCAGGAAGAGGAACTCAAAATTTATAAATTATATATTCATCCATTGGAAGAGCTGACAAAAGACATCAGAGCCAGACAGCATGAATTCGATAATCATATGAATGCAATTTTAAATATGCATGTAACGATAGATAATTATGAGGAACTTGTGCAGGCACAGTCTGTCTACTGCAAAGAAATATATGAAACAAATGGAATAAGTACATCGGCATTACTTAGGATCTCGGATAAGATACTGGCTGGTTTTCTGTACAGTAAGCTATTGGGGGCACCTGCCTGTGCAGATGTGGAAATTCAGGTGCTTAGTCAGCAGATCATTACTTCTGTATCTGAACATAACCTTGTGGAAATATTGGGTACACTTGTGGATAACGCATTTGAGGCAGCGACACCAGAGCTCCCGGCAGTGGAAATGGTATTGGATTCCAGAAATGATAAGTTGATCTTCATGATCCGCAATCAGGTACAGGGACTGACCATGGGAGATATTTCCCACTTCTTTCAAAAAGGTTATACAACGAAGGATAACAGTGAATGTCGTGGGCTAGGATTATATCAGGCGAATATGATCGCTCAACAGCTCGGTGGTGAGATCACAGTGGAATTGATAGAAGGAGAAAACAGTCAGGAAATCTGTTTCAGAGTGGAGATATAATAAATAAAATAGTTTAAAAAAATGAAAAAAATGCTTGCATTTTAGTTTGACCTGTAGTAATATAAACAAGTCGGCACGATACGAACGACAAAAATGGCTTGTTGGTCAAGCGGTTAAGACGCCGCCCACGACATTCA
>CAYRAW010000171.1:0-6816 GCA_964422225.1 uncultured Roseburia sp. | reverse complement strand
ACAGAGACTGTCCACCCTCTGCAAGGAAATCAACAAAATCATACGCTTCCTTGGAAAAACCTCCTATTCCAAACCTGCTTGGCAGACTGGAAACAGGCATCAATACACCACATTTTCTCATAACTTTTTCTCCTTTAAAACTTACTTCGTATGCAGGGTCTTAACCCTTTACTGCGCCCGCAACTACACCTTCGATAATGTGTTTCTGACACGCAATATAGAATATAATAATCGGAATAATCGCCAGAACGATCATTGCCATCATAGCTCCCATATCGATTGCTCCATATCCGCCTTTGAGATACTGGATTGCAATAGGAATAGTCTTATATTTCTTAATATCCAGCACCAGATAAGGAAGCAGGTAATCATTCCATACCCACATAGCTTCCAGAATTGCTACAGAAATAGCAGTAGGCTTCATGACCGGAAAAACAATTTTAAAATATGTCTGTAAAGGATTGCAGCCATCAATCATCGCTGACTCTTCGATTTCCAGAGGGATTGACTTTACAAATCCACAGAACATGAATACCGCAAGTCCTGCACCAAATCCCAGATATACAATAATAATACCTACAGGATTTCCTAAACGTAGTATATCAGTGATTTTGGATAAAGTAAACATGACCATCTGAAATGGAACGATCATGGAAAATGCAAACAGGTAATACATACCAGATGTTATTTTATTTTTTACTCTGGTAATATACCACGCACACATAGAAGTACATAAAATAATAACTGCAACAGAACCTACTGTGATAAACAGAGAATAACAGAAAGAATGAATGAAATCAATCTTCTGCATACCACTGGCATAGTTTTCCACCCCTGCAAAAGACTTTACATCCGGCAGAGAGAATGGTCGATTGCTGATAAATATTTTCTTTTTAAAAGAGTTCATCAGAACGATCAAAATAGGCATTACATAAATAACGGATATAATTGAGAATAATAAAGTAAGGATCCACCCGTGTTTTGCTTTTCTAACACTGCTCATTATGCCTGCACCTCCTTGCTTCTGGTAAGTCTAAGCTGAATCACTGCGATCAGTGCGACTGCCAGGAAGAAAATAACTGCTTTCGCCTGACCTACACCTTCCCAACCATTTCTGCTATAAAATGTATTGTAAATATTAAGAGCCAGCATCTCAGACTTATCAGATGGCTCACCTGCTGTCAACGCAAGGTTCTGGTCGTAGAGTTTGAATGAATTCGTCAGTGTCAGGAAGGAACATATTGTAATAGACGGCATGACCATAGGTAATGTCACATGTCTAAGTAATTGTCTGTTGTTAGCACCATCGATTTTGGCGGCTTCGATCAGTTCTCCGGGAATATTCTGAATACCTGCGATATAAATGATCATCATATATCCGATCTGCTGCCAGTTCATCAAAATAACAAGTCCCCAGAATCCATAAGCGGAATTATATGTAAGTGTTCTCTCAAAATGAAGTAAAATACCGTTCAAGATCAACTGCCAGATATAGCCGAGGATAATTCCACCGATCAGATTAGGCATGAAGAATACGGTTCTGAATACATTGGTTCCTTTAATACCTTTGGTCAGTAACATTGCTACTGCAAAAGCCAGAACATTAATAGTGATCACTGATACTACAGTAAAAAGGGAAGTATACCAGAGTGCATGAATAAATGTGGCATCTCCCCATATTCTGATATAGTTCTTGAATCCAACAAAGGTCGCATCTGTAACGGTCGTAAATTCACAGAAAGATAAATAAACGCCCAAAACAAACGGAATGATAAATCCTATCGTGAAAGCCGCAAATGTCGGTAATGCAAAGATAGGGAAATACTTTTTTATCGCTTTCTCCATAATACTACTCCTTTGGAAATATTTCTAACTGAAAAGGAAGTGGACAGTAAGTACACGCTGCCCACTTCCTGCCTTCATGAACACATCAGACGTATTCACGATGATTGTTTATTTAACTGTCTATTAGTTGTTTGCTGCTGCATACTCTGTTGCCCAGCCATCAACGAATGCTGATACAACTGCATCCCAGTCGCCTGTACCCTGTGCATACTCTAACAGAGCACTTCCTACACCATTCTTCCACTCTTCAGAAGGCATTGTTGTAAATGTCCATGCCACAGAAGCCTTACCATTGGATACATACTCATTTGCAATGTTGATCAGAGGATTGGTTGCAGGATAATTGTCAAATGCCTTGAATGGGCAAACAAATCCCATGTCCTGTGAAAGTGCAGTACATCCTTCATCAGAGGTTACGACCCAGTTCAGGAAATCAAGTGTAGCCTGAATATCTTCTGCTGATGCGTTCTTATTTACACACCAGTAGTTTTCACTACCTGTACAAAGTCCCTGATTTTCTTCGCCTTCTACTCCAATGTAAATAGGAAGCATTCCAAGAGAATCATCTGCCATACCATTGTTGCTCAGATCTGAGTAAGCCCATGTACCATTCTGGTAAAATACTGCTTCGCCAAGAGCGAATTCTGCAGTTGCATCTTCACCAGTCTTACTGGAAAGTACTGTAGGTGCACATGTGGAATCTGTAATATATAAATCCCAGATTGCCTTGTAGTTATCAAGGTATGTTCCCTTAATTGCATCTGTTGAGCTGATACCGTCTGCCTTGTATTCATAGTAAATAGGAAGATTAGCCAGATGTGTCTTGAATCTCCAGTCAGAGCTTGAATCCATACCTGCTGATGTGAAAGCTCCCTTTACACCAAGATCATCCTTGTTCTCCTGAATGCTGTCAGCTACTGCCTTTAACTTATCAAATGAATTGATCTCATCTACGCTTGTAACAACTGCATAATCTTTTGTAAAATAATCATTTAAAATATCCGCATTGTAGATAATACCATAAGTTTCTACAACATATGCGATACCAAGAGCAGCATCGCCATCCTTTAATGCGAAATCATCGCTCTTCAACTGTGAGTATACGTCTGTACCGGACAGGTCATAGCAGTAATCCTTCCATGTTGCAAGTCCTACTGGTCCGTTTACCTGGAAAAGCGTAGGTGCATCTGTCTTTGCAATTTCCGACTTCAATGTAGATTCATATGTACCGGAAGCTGCTGTCTGTACATCTACCTGTACACCGGTTTCTTCTGTATACTTGGCTGCCAGATTCGTCCATGCATCTGCCTGCTCCGGCTTAAAATTCAAATAATATACCTTACCTGTTCCTGATGTTTCAGCGGCTGCACTCTCAGTAGCTGCTGCTTCTGTTGTTGCTGCAGTTGTTTCCTTCTGCTCCTGTGTTGCTGCGTCCTGTGATGTGCTTGTGTCAGCACTGCTGCCGCAGCCTGCAAGCATAGATACAACCATAGTTGTTCCAAGTAATGCACTTAATAACTTCTTTCTCATAAAAATACCTCTTTCCTTCTTTGTTTTGAACCCCTGGTGGAAACGTTGTCGGTACCGATATCGGTAACGTTTCCGTTTCGCAAGATTATAATATCATTATGACGAACGAATTACAACCCTTAAATTACACTTTTGTCAAAAGTATGAAGTTATGTCATCTGTTTTTGTACACTATGCATAATTTTTTCATGTATTAAAATAAACCTGCTGATGTTTTCTATGCTTTCCACACAAAAAAGGACATCAAGTCCGATGTCCCTTTCTGCTGCTGCACGCTCCTTAATCACGTTGGAAAAGATCGCGTGTATACACTTTATCCTTTACGTCATCCAGGCTCTTATCATAACGATTTGCAATAATAGCCTGACTTTGCCTTTTGAACTCATCCAGATCATTTACGACTTTACTTCCAAAGAATGTATCACCATCCTCAAGTGTTGGCTCATAGATGATCACTGTTGCACCTTTTGCCTTGATGCGCTTCATAACACCCTGAATAGAGCTTTGGCGGAAATTATCGCTGTTGCTCTTCATAGTCAGACGGTATACACCAACTACAACTTCCTTCTCCTTGCCCTCATCCCAACTGTCATTTGCCTCGTATGCACCTGCAATCTCCAGTACTCTGTCTGCTATGAAATCCTTACGGGTACGGTTGGAATCGACAATTGCCTCGATCAGATTCTCCGGTACATCTGCATAGTTGGCAAGCAGCTGCTTCGTATCCTTAGGAAGACAGTATCCACCATAGCCAAAGCTCGGGTTGTTATAATGTGTGCCGATACGTGGGTCCAGGCAGACACCATCGATAATCTGCTTCGTGTTAAGTCCCTTCATCTCTGCATAGGTATCCAATTCATTAAAATAGCTGACACGCAATGCCAGATAAGTATTCGCAAACAGTTTAACTGCCTCTGCCTCTGTAAATCCCATGAACAGTGTATCAATATTTTCTTTGATCGCACCCTCCTGTAGAAGTTCTGCAAAAGTATGTGCGGCCTTTACCAGTCTTGCATTTTCCATATCTGTACCTACGATGATACGGCTTGGATACAGATTGTCATAGAGCGCCTTACTCTCACGCAGAAACTCAGGACTGAAAATGATATTGTCACAGTGATATTTTTCACGTACAGATGCGGTAAATCCAACGGGAATCGTAGATTTAATAACCATGATCGCATCCGGGTTGTACTCGATCACCAGCTGGATCACAGCCTCAACAGCCGAAGTATCAAAGAAATTCTTCTTGCTGTCATAGTTGGTAGGAGCTGCGATCACAACAAAATCTGCATCACTGTATGCTTCTTTGGCATCCAGCGTAGCCGTCAGGTCAAGCTCCTTTTCTGTCAGATATTTCTCAATATATTCGTCCTGGATCGGAGACCTTCTGCTATTGAGCAGTTCCACCTTCTCAGGGATGATATCAACTGCTGTTACTTTATGATGCTGGCTTAACAGTGTTGCAATAGAAAGTCCAACATATCCCGTACCAGCAACAGCAATTTTCAGATCTTTGAATTCTCTCATGATTTTCTCCTTCTAGTCATGTTTGTATGCTATTTATATTTTACTATATACCGGACGAAATACAACCTTTTTTTCGTAATTCTATTGTGCGCGCTCTACTGCTGCCTTCATTTCTTTCACGTAATCGCACACCGGCCGGATGCAGTCTTTGCCATATTTTGCCACGATCCTCACAATAGCACTGCCTACGATGGCACCAACTGCCTTGGCTGCCATTTCATATGCCTGCCGGGGCGTGGAGATTCCAAAACCAATGGCGCATGGGATATCAGACACCTGTTTTACCTGCTCTACCATGGCATGAATATCAGTCGTGATCTGACTTCTGACACCGGTTACACCCAGTGAAGATACACAGTAGAGGAAGCCTTTTGCCTGTCTGGCGATCATATGGATACGTTCTTTGGATGTAGGTGCGATCATGGAGATCAGATCAACGCCTGCTGCCTCACACGCACCGCTGACCTCATCATTCTCTTCAAAAGGCACATCCGGGATGATCACGCCATCGATTCCACACTCTGCACATTTCTTCATAAAGCGCTCTGTTCCATAGGTATACACCGGATTCATATAGGTCATGAATACAAGTGGTACATCTGTCTCCTTGCGCACTTCCTTTACCATATCGAATAAATCATCTGTTGTAGTACCTGCGCCTAACGCACGTACATCCGCCTCCTGAATGACCACGCCTTCTGCGATCGGGTCTGAGAAAGGAATACCGATCTCGATCAGGTCTGCTCCTGCCTCTGCCATTGCAGGAATCAGCTTCTTCGTTGTTTCCACATCAGGGTCGCCCCCTGTTACAAAGGCGATGAATGCCTTTTTGTTTTCAAATGCTTTCTGTATCCTAGTCAAAGATCTCTACCCCCCTGTATCTGGCGATGGCTGCTACATCCTTATCGCCGCGTCCTGAAATATTAATTACAATGATCTGGTCCTTATCCATAGTCGGTGCCAGCTTCTTACCATAAGCAACTGCATGTGCACTCTCGATGGCAGGGATGATTCCCTCTGTTCTGGACAAATACTCAAATGCTTCTACCGCCTCTTCGTCCGTGATAGGAACATACTGTGCTCTGCCTGTCTCATAGAGATTTGCATGCTCCGGTCCGATTCCCGGATAATCCAGTCCTGCTGAAATAGAATATACCGGTGCGATCTGCCCATATTCATTCTGGCAGAAATATGACTTCATGCCATGGAAAATACCAATACTTCCGTTCGCGATCGTTGCTGCATTTTTAGGATTGTTCACGCCCAGTCCTGCTGCCTCACAGCCAATTAATCTGACACTGGTGTCAGGAATAAATTCATAAAAGGCACCCATTGCATTGCTGCCACCGCCTACACATGCGATCACCGCATCCGGCAGCTTACCCTCTGCCTCCTGCAACTGTTCCTTGATCTCTTCTCCGATGATCTTCTGGAAGTCACGCACGATCATTGGAAAAGGATGTGGTCCCATAACAGAACCCAGAACATAGAGCGTATCATCCATTCTGGATGCCCATTCACGCATGGTTTCGTTTACCGCATCCTTGAGAGTCATAGTACCCGAAGTTACAGGATGCACCTTTGCGCCCAAAAGTTCCATTCGATAACAGTTGAGCACCTGTCTGTCTGTATCCTCTTTTCCCATGAATATCTCACATTCCATATCCATAAGAGCCGCTGCTGTCGCTGTTGCCACACCGTGCTGACCGGCTCCTGTCTCTGCTATAACCCTGGTCTTACCCATCTTCTTGGCAAGCAGCACCTGCCCTAATACGTTGTTGATCTTATGAGAACCTGTATGGTTCAGATCTTCACGTTTCAGGTAGATCTTTGCTCCACCCAGATCCTTTGTCATCTTCTCTGCATAATAAAGCAGTGATGGTCTGCCCGCATATTTAGTCAAAAGATCAT
>CAYRAW010000170.1:0-6826 GCA_964422225.1 uncultured Roseburia sp. | reverse complement strand
ACACTTTGTTCATACATTGCTTTCAGAAACAGCAATAATGTTACAAATGCAAATACTGCAAATACTACTTCATACCATTCTCCACCGCATAATCCGTATACAAGCCTGACAAGCCAGTTAAATCCCGCTTCTGTTACTACATATCCGCCCACATAAGCCTCATGTGCGGTCTGCGTGTATTGCCTGTAATCATTTCCTACATTAAACCGCAGTGCAGAGCACAGGAAAAGGATTGCAAAAATGGCATACAGATATGTTCTTGTCAGAAAACGTTTGCCCGCCTGTCTGTTCTGTTCTGCTTTAACTGCCAGATAAACAGTTCCTGTTGCGATCAACAGATATAACAGAATTGACATTATCATATTCACTGCCATATCATAAGCCCCGTACAGAACGGATACCTTGTTCCATCAACTTCAATGCCTTATCCCGTGGAATATCCTGACACATAAGTTGCCCATGGGCTGCCAGAAATCTTACGGCCATCAGCCATGCCAGTCTGCCGTAAAGGAAATGATATAATACTCCTCTATCCGTAAAAAACTTCTCATCAAATCCATGGAACCAGGTGGATTCTCTTTCTGTTTCAGCTCCCAGTTCCACCGGTACTGCATAGACCTTGAAACCATAGGAGAGGCAATCCTTTAAAAACAGACTGTCTTCCCCATTGCTGTATTTTGCTCCACCGCCAAAAAGCAGTGAGAAAGTAATATGTGCCGCATGCAGTTTTTCCCTGCGGACTGCAAAGGAATATGTTGGATATCTTCCCGCATTCCATATATGCACCCTGTGAAATTCCTTCGTATAATAGGTTGCCCTCGCTTCGCCCACCCGGATATTGAACAGTAACATATCTGCATCTGGATGGCTCTCAAATTCCCGTAATACTTTCTGCGCATATCCTTCATCATATACAATATCTTCATCTGAAAAAAGCACAATGTCGCCTTGCGCACGAAGCAGGGCATTATTTCTTGACAAACCAACGCCCTTTTCCGCAAAACTGTAGCACCGGATATGATTTCCCAGATGCATGTATTCTTCATAGTCGAAATGATCCGTCTGATTCACGATAACCGCATCGCTCTCCAGATGCATACGTTCTGCCATATCTGTAACTTTTTGATTTACTGATGATACTAATACTTCCAGCCTCATGCTTCCTCTCAATCTGCCGCTATCACGACCTGATCTGTTTTCTGCCTGCATAATATGCCCTGACCCATTTATTGTCAGCCTGTGCCAATACAGCACCTGCGATTTTACAGTTCCTTCTTTGCAGCTCGCTTAATACATCTCTTGCTCTGTTTAGGCATGGTACACCAAAAGGTATAACGAGAATAACCGATTCCGCTTTTTCCATCTTCTGATAAAGTTCCAATGTTGTGACTGGATAGGCTGCCGTTTGTGGCATCTCACCTGCATCCGGCCCCACTAATGCAGAATATTCCTTCACAAAATACTCTGCATAATTTCCTTCTGTTACATCAGTGAAAACAGTTTGTGCATTTACAATTGGTTCCAGAGTAAGGCAGGTCTGAAGCTCCTGCTCCCCCATTTTATCATTCTTTTGCCGATATAACAGTCCCAATACCGGAATCCCCAATTCTTTCCTGATCTGCTCCCTGGTATAAAAACTTTCATTCAGACCAAAATGAATGCAAAATCTAAAAAATGCAAGGAGGAAAGCAATCAGAAATCCAAGGAAAGCTGCTCTCCATGTAAACAACGGCTGCTGTAATAATTCCGTTCCATTATCTTCAATCTGCGTGATGGAATCAAATTCAGCCTTATTCCTGGCAAACTCTTCCAGAGATTTTTCTGTTGCATTACTTACTGCTTCTACCATCCTGGCATCTGTGCCCTTGACCGTGATCGTCAAATATCGGACATCCGATAAAATATCAGCTGTTATCATTTCTTTTACCGTTTCCTTCGAATAAGAAGATCCCAGTTGCTCCATTGTCTTATCCAGAATGAGACGGGTCTTCATGACATCATTCCATGTAAAGGCATTGTAGTAATCCTTTGCTTCTATTCTGCCCGGTGCAAATTCGATATAATACTCCGTCTCCTGACAATATACAGGAGTCCGGTTATTCACTGCCGCTATAAGCAAATACAGACCGCTGCCAATTATGGCACCGGTCAGTCCGATCAGCAGCATATATGGTATACGTTTCAGGAAACAGATAAGAAAAGCTTTACTGTCAATCCCCTCTCTGGGATATGTTTCCTGCATATTGCACGTATCCTGCATTACTTCTCTTCCTCCTCTTTTTTGATCTGCTTCATAGCGGTTACCTGATTCTCTTCCACACCCTCTGTACTATCAGGCTGGAATAAGATTTTTAGAGTAAGAAGCATTAGCTTGATATCAAGCCATACGCTGTAATTTTCAATATAAAATAAATCAAGTTTCAATTTGTCGTACGGAGTTGTATTATACTTCCCATACACCTGTGCATAACCTGCAAGTCCCGCTTTTACCTTAGTCCTGAAGGTAAACTCCGGCATATCTTCCTGATACTGTTTGATGATCTCAGGTCTCTCCGGTCTGGGACCGATAAAGGACATCTCGCCCTTCAATATATTAAAAAGCTGTGGAAGCTCATCAATCCGCACCTTACGAATAAACTTTCCAACCGGTGTGATTCTATTATCGTTCTTGGAAGCAAGTCTTGCAACACCGTCTTTTTCAGCATCCGTACGCATACTTCTAAATTTCAGGATTTTAAATTCCTGCATATTTCTGGTACACCTTACCTGCTTATAAAGTACCGGACCATGATCGTAGCATTTTATAATAACAGCTGTTATTAGCATGATCGGCGAAGTTATGATGATCAGGATCAATGAACATATAATATCAATTGCCCTTTTTACAAAGCGTTGCTCCACTGTCATGGAATATTCTCTGGTAAACAGAATCGGTGTGTCGAACAGATGAAGCTGGGATGCTCCCTGAATCATTATGTCAGGGATTTTGGGCATCATATAGACCCTGATACTTCTACTGTAACAAAACTTCAGAAGTTTATTGCGAAGTCCTGTATTAATATCCCACAGAACGATACCATCATATCTCTCAAGGATTTCCTTTTCCAATGCCTGCTGTCCTGCATCTTCACGCATGCATTTAACAACTTCATATTTATCCTTACGACTCTCAAACTTGTGCAGAATATCCTCAATGGGGCGATCTCCACTGATCAGAAGCAGCTTCCTCGGCGGGAAAAGCTGTCTGTAAAAGCTCTGGCATATAAATACCCACACTGCCGCAATTCCTATCTGTACCAGAGTCATGATAACCAGAGGATATGCTGTTACCATTTTCAGGGAAAGCAGTGATATCTGGAAATACGAGATCACATTTACAAAAATCAGAGAAAGTACCTGCGAGAAAAAGACATCCATTGGTTTGAGATATCCTATTTTCAATCCTCCGTATGTTCCTGTGAAGAACAGTAAAAGTACCAGGTATACGGCTGCCAAAAGCCAGAAGCCTTTCCCTGTAAAGTTTCTCCACATATATTTCTGCATGATATCATTATATACAGTACGCCATACATACACATATGCCATAGTCTGCATCAGTAATCCCACAACGGCAAGCTGTAATATAATAATTCTCTTTACTGATTCGAAATGTTTCACGCCTACTCCCATCCGTGCCTTTTATAACACATACTTTAGTCAATCTCTATACTCTGCGTAGTACTGCCCTGAATGCCCAAAAACACATACAATACATACTCTTGAACCATGACAGTTTCTCCTGTCTGCGGTAAAGTCCCCAGATTCGCTGTATCGCTACTAATTTGTTAGAAGATAATGTTCCTTCTGTCCTTCTGTATCTGACCAGATTCTCATCCAGTCCATAACCGATCTGATATTTTTTTAATATATGCCACCATGTTGCCGTATCTTCACTTGCGATCTGTGGCATATAGATATCTGTATCTGCAATTTTATCTCTGTCTATCATCACCGTGGAAGTAAATATTGTTGTGTTCTTCAACGCCTGCTCATAGGAAATCGTTTCCGGGACATGGACAATCTTACCCAGTCCTTCTCCCTTTGCATCTGCAAATTCATACCCCGTAAATACGAAGGCAGCCTTTTTCTCTTTCATATAAGCAAGTTCTTTTTCCAGTTTCTGAGAAATCCAGATATCGTCTGCATCGAGGAAACACAGATACTGTCCATTCGCCTGACTTATTCCCAGATTTCTCGACCTGGCTGCCCCTGCATTCACTTCCTGCTGAATCAATCTGATCCTTGTATCATCCTTTGCATACTGACGTACAATAGCTGCTCCATTATCTGATGAACAATCATCCACAAGTATCAATTCCCAGTCCCGATATGTCTGTTTCTGTACCAGTTCTATCGTTTCCGGCAAAAATCGTTCTGCATTGTACACGGGAACGACTATGCTGACCATATCCGCATTCATCTTTTCACCTGCCTAAAATTCATCTTTGACAAGATATTTAGGTCTGTCCTTGACTTCCATATATAATTTACTCATATACTGTCCCATAATTCCCAGACATAACAGTTGCACACCACCGATAAAAGTAATGATACATACCATTGATGGCCATCCTGCAACCGGATCTCCATAGATCAATGCTCTGCAGAATATAAAGATCATAAAAATAAATGCAAGTAGACAAAATAAAATGCCAAAAAACGACGCCATTGATAACGGCATCGTTGAAAATGCCATAATACCATCCAGAGAATACAAAAACAGCTTCCAGAAGTTCCATTTGGTCTCACCGGCAGCTCTCTGCACATTTTCGTATTCCAGCCATTTGGTTTTATATCCAACCCAGCCAAAAATACCTTTGGAAAAACGGTTATATTCTTTCAGGGATAATATGGCATCCGTTACCTGCCTTGTCATAAGTCGGTAATCTCTTGCACCATCCACGATTTCTGTTTTGGATATTTTGCGCATCAGGCTATAAAATCTTCTGGCAAAAAATGATCTGATCGGTGGTTCTCCCTTACGGTCTACACGTCTGGTCGCAACAGAATCATATCCCTGTTCAATATATTCATACATTTCCGGAAGAATTGCAGGAGGATCCTGCAAGTCAGCATCCATCAATACTGTAAAATCTCCTTTGGCTTTCTCAAGCCCTGCAATAATTGCTGCCTCTTTGCCAAAATTTCTGGAAAAAGATACCAGATGGATCCTCTCGTCCTTTTCTCTTAATTTTCTTACTTCCTCAACTGTTCTGTCTTTGGAACCATCATCCACAAAAATAAATTCCAGTTCTACATCTTTTCCATGGAAAAAAGTCTCCTGCTTCATTGCTTCCCGATAAAAAAGAGGTACACTTTCTTCCTCATTATAACAAGGGACAATAATGCTTAACAGCTTTGTATATGCTCCCACTTCTTAACTCTCCTTAATCACAGAGCCGACCAATGCGTTAATTACCTCTGTATTGGTCGGTCTAATCTTATTATTTTCAAACTGATTACCTGCTAATCTTTTCCATGTATCCCGGCTGCCCTTGTCCCACGCTGTCTCAATAGAATTTCTGATCGCACGTTCTACCTGTTTGTCTGTAGTTGCAAAGCGTTTAGCTACCTCAGGATATAGCAGTTTGGTTACGGAATCAACAGCCGTTGGATTCTGGCATGCCACCAGAACCGCCTCTCTTAGATAGCGGTAGCCTATCTGATGTGCCCAAAAGCCAAGACCTAATAATTGACTGGTAGTTCTCTGCAAAATTTCTACTCTTTCCTGTTCTTCCATTCTTCTCCACGCTTTTATTCTGTCTTCCGAAAACTCTTATGCATATAATTTCGGATAAGTCTTACATTCTTGCTTCTGATACGTTATCCCTGAACCATTCATATGCCAGTTTAACGCCTTCTTCAAGTTCTACCTTGTGTGTCCATCCCAGATTGTGAAGCTTCGTTACATCTGTAAGTTTTCTCGGAGTACCATCAGGCATAGCGCTGTTCCATATGATCTTACCTGTATACCCGACTGTCTTCTGTACAGTTTCAGCCAGCTGTCTGATTGTTACTTCTTTCCCCGTACCAATGTTTACATGCTGCTCGCCACTGTAATTCTCCAACAGAAATACACATGCATCTGCCATATCATCTACATACAGGAACTCGCGAAGAGGTGTTCCTGTTCCCCACAGCTCTACGCTCGGAGAATTGTTTACCTTCGCTTCATGAAATTTACGGATCATTGCCGGCATTACATGAGAACCTGACAGATCATAGTTATCATACGGTCCATACAGGTTAGTCGGCATACAACTGATAAAGTCATCTCCATACTGTCTCTTATAAAATTTACACATTTCAAGTCCTGAAATTTTTGCGATCGCATAAGCCTCATTTGTCACTTCAAGCGGACCTGTTAATAATGCGTCTTCCGGAATTGGCTGTGGTGCCATTTTAGGATAAATACATGTACTTCCAAGGAACAGCAGTTTCTTTACTTTATAATCATGACAACATTTGATCACATTACACTGAATCTGCATATTCTCATATGCGAATTCTGCCGGTGTTGTATTATTTGCATTGATTCCGCCAACCTTTGCGGCTGCAAGTACAACCACATCCGGTCTTTCTGTTTCAAAAAAAGTCCTTACTGCTGTCTGATCTGTCAGATCCAGTTCCTTATGAGTTCTGCCGATCACATCGGTATAGCCCTTTGCTTTCAGATTTCTTACAATTGCAGAACCTACCAGTCCTCTGTGTCCTGCTACATATATTTTATCTGTTTTATTCAACATGACGTACACCTCTTTATTTATTTCTATATTCTTCTGTAGAC
>CAYRAW010000169.1:0-6835 GCA_964422225.1 uncultured Roseburia sp. | reverse complement strand
GGAACAAGTCATGACACCCAGACAGGCTTACTTTGCCAAAACAATGCAGGTCTCGTGGGAAGATGCGATCGGAAGAATCGCAGGGGAGATGGTAGCTCCATATCCTCCGGGAATTCCCATTCTCTATGCAGGGGAACGAATTACACGGGAAGTATGGGAATATCTGGAACAGTTCAGAAGAGATGGACGCCATATGCATGGAGCAGAGAATGGACGGATCACAGTGATCGCTGAATGATAAAATATCATGCATAATAATCACTTTACAGGGGAAACTATCTGTTGATAAAGAAGAAAGACAGGTATGGTGATCAATATGGCAAATGTGACATTGTATATTCAGGCAAAGCGAAATGTCGAGGCACAGAATGATGAAGTACTGCTGGGAGATGCAGCAAGTATTTACTGTGAAGATGCTGCTGTCCGTGCAAAAGCCAATTCCATGCGTATCCACAAGTTTCATCAGGGGCAGGAAACAAGGGCTGTGATCAGTATGATGAAGATAATTGAAAAACTGACACAGATGTCACCCGGACTTACGATAGAAAGCATTGGGGAAAGTGCTATTGTACTGGAGAAGATTCCTGCGAAGAAATATAAGGGTCCACTGGTTGTGTGGAAGATTATCCTGGTGGCAGCAGTCAGTTTCTTTGGTACTGCGTTTACGATCATGGCGTATCATAACGATATTGGGATCACCGATGTCTTTATGAGAATTTATGAAATCGTAACAGGAGAAGAATCCAGTGGATGTACCACATTGGAAATTGCATATTCGGTTGGACTATGTCTGGGAATTATAGTATTCTATAATCATGTGGGAGGCAGACGTATTACCAAAGACCCGACACCTCTGGAAGTTGAAATGCGCAACTATGAGAGAGATGTGAATACAACACTGGTAGAAACAGCAGAGAGAGAGGGTATGGAAATTGACGTGGATTAGAGAGATTTCCCTTGCAGTATTTGGTTTCAGCTTTGGCATGATGGTAGCAGGCGGCGTATTTACAGTACTTTTTGTCGTAGGATTGATCCCAAGATTCGCAGGAAAAACAGATACAGCCAGATATGAAGTTTTCTATGAGGAATGCATCATTGCAGGTTCCGTAGCAGGGTGTCTGCTCAGTGTATTCAAATTTCCGTATCTGATAGGAGAATACGTGCATAAACTTCCGCATACAGCATATCTCATTGTTACAATTTCCGCATTGATCCTGATAGGGGTGCTGTCAGGAATGTTTGTGGGTTGTCTTGCACTTGCCATTGCAGAGATGCTGGATTCTATTCCCATACTTGCAAGAAGAATAGGGTTCAGACATGGACTTGGCATTGTGGTACTTGCCATCGCAGCGGGGAAACTGGTGGGGTCTTTACTATATTTTTGCATGAGGATATTCGAGACGGTACAGTAAATGTATGCTATTGGATTTATAAAAAACCAGAGAAGAAAGAGTAGGAATGAAAATGACAGTTAATAAAATGTTTGCAAAATATGTATCACAGAATATTATGGGGATGATAGGAATCTCCCTGTATATTCTGGCAGATACTTTCTTTATATCCAGGGCACAGGGAGCGGATGGCATTACGGCACTGAATCTGGTGCTGCCTCTCTACAGCCTGATCTTTGCGATCGGGTCCATGATCGGAGTAGGCTCTGCCACCAGATTTAAGATATTACGTGCAAAGAAGGACAGTGTGGCAGATACATATTTTACGAATGCGTTGTTATTTGCCTGCATCTGTAGTATCCCCTTTATGCTGGCAGGCGGAATTTGGCCAGATAAGATCATGGCACTATTAGGAGCGGATGCACGTATTATTGAAGTAGGTACTTCTTATACAAGGATATTTATGATATTTGCTCCATTCTTTATGTGGAACTATGTATTTAATGCTTTTGTAAGAAATGACGGAGCACCGTCACTTGCCATGGCGGCTACACTCAGCAGCAGTCTGTTCAATATCGTAATGGATTATGTGCTGATGTTCCCGTTGAAGATGGGAATGGCAGGTGCGGCACTGGCGACAGCGGTATCACCTGTTCTGGGTGTGATCATCTGTAGTCTGCATTTCCTGTCAAAAGACAATACGATACGATTTATATTTGCAGTTCCTTCAGTGAAGAAGTTCTTTGCTTCCTGCCAGTTGGGGGTGGCTGCTTTTGTCGGGGAGATATCTTCCGGTGTGACAACAGCAGTCTTTAATATGCTCATTCTGGGAATTGCAGGTAATGTTGGTGTAGCGGCCTATGCCGTGGTTGCCAATACAGCACTGGTAGCCGTGGCTGTATTTAATGGAGTATCTCAGGGGTCACAGCCTATTTTGAGTGAATTCTATGGAAAAGGTGACAAGGAGGCAGTTGCGAAGGTGTTGCGCCTTGGCGTTATTTTTGCAGCAGTTATGGCAATCGGTATCATTGCAGGTATATTTGCTGGGGCAGAAGGAATTGTTGCTATTTTTAACGGAGAAAAGGACTTACAGCTTGCAGCTTATGCAGTTCCCGGCATCAGGATGTATTTTACAGGTTTTCTGTTTGCGGGATTCAATATAGTAGGAACAGGCTTTTTAAGTGCTACGGAGAAGGCGGGATGGGCTTTTGCAGCGTCTATCCTTAGAGGGTTCGTTGCGATCAGTGTCTGTGCGGTTATCATGTCGATCTGCTTTGGAATGACAGGAGTATGGCTGGCTTTTCCGACAGCAGAATTTCTGACCGCGTTGGTAACAGGCAGTGGGCTGGTGTGTGCACTGAAAGATAAAAAGCACGTATAAGATTACAGAAAAAGGGAATAACTATGACCAAAACCAAGAAAAAGAGGATGAGGTCATGGATAAGAAAATAAAAGATTTTCAGAACTATGTAAAAGAGATATCACCTAAAACAAATCTGTGGGTGCAGATGGGTAAGGCATTTCTTACTGGTGGGGTTATCTGTTGTGTAGGGCAGTTTATCGTAAATATGGCAATGAACCGGTTCGGACTGGATAAGGACATAGCCGCAAGCTGGTGCTCCATGCTGTTGATCTTTGCAAGTGCTGTTCTGACCGGGTTTAACCTCTATGGGGGATTGGTCAAATGGGGTGGTGCGGGAGCACTGGTACCGATCACAGGATTTGCCAATTCGGTAGTTGCATCTGCAATAGAATATAAAACAGAAGGTCAGGTATTTGGTATCGGATGTAAAATATTTACGATCGCAGGACCGGTGATCCTTTATGGAATCTTTACAAGCTGGGTGCTGGGACTGATCTACTGGATACTGGGATTACTGGGAATATCAATGTAGAACGGCGAAGTGCTGTTCATAGGAGGTACGAATGAGAGGCAGTCAGGAGATTTATTTTATTGTAAATGAGGGGGCACGTACCGGAAAAGCGGCAGGAATATGGGGAATGGTACGTGAACTCCTTACTGCAAAAGAAGTTACATATAAGGCATATCAGACAAAGTACAAGGGACATGCAACGAAACTTGCACAAAAGATATCATCATTGCCACAGGATGTCATTTATCTGGTCGTACTGGGAGGTGATGGAACTGTTAATGAGGTACTTAACGGAATCACCGATTTTGAAAAAGTCAGACTGGGAGTGATTCCGACAGGTTCGGGCAATGATTTCGGACGGGGACTTGGACTTCCCAAAGATGCAGGGCAGGCACTGGAGCAGATTTTGCAGTGTATAGAGCGGGAATGCAGGGATGGTATAGCGCCGGCACTTATAGATCTGGGAGAGGTAAGCTGGAGTGGCTGTGACAAGCCAAGAATATTTGGGATCAGCGCAGGTGTCGGGCTGGATGCCATCGTGTGCAAGAAGGCATTGCAGTCCGGACTGAAGAAATTTCTCAATAAGCTCCATCTGGGAAAGCTGACATATCTTATTTTAACAGTAGAAACCCTGTTTTCCATGGATACAGCCAGCCTGCATTTTACATATTATCAGGAACAGGAGAAAAAGACTGTAGAAGAGGACAAAGTGATCTTCGCAGCAGTTATGAATCTACGTGCGGAAGGCGGTGGAGTACCTATGGCACCTCATGCTTCTTATACTGACGGGGAATTGTCCGTATGCAGTGCCTATGGAATTCCAAAATGGCGGACTTTCTTCTGCCTGCCATTTCTTGTCGCAGCCAGACATGAGCATATCAGGGGATTCTGCGTGGAAAATGCGCAGCAGTTGGACCTTACGATTTCAAAGCCCATGGTCCTGCATGCGGATGGAGAATATCTGGGGGATGTGACACAGGTGCAGTTTCGCTGCCTGAGAGGCAGATTAAGATTACTACGGGAATCATTAATCTGATTTTAATCTTTCCTGCATTTTTCTTTTATAAAGATGAGTTAGGATAATACCATCGAAAGAGAAAGAGAGGAACCGGACTGGGGTTGTCTATTGCCAGATGGATCGTGGATAAACATCAGGGTTATGTGGAGATCGTAAGCCGTGAGGGACTGGGAACCAGATTCACAGTCGTATTACCACAATTGCCTCAATAAGGGAGTTGTAATCGTGTCATTTCGTGATAAACTGAAAATGAACGGTAAAGTTTATAAGGAGGAATTTCTGATGAACAAATGGGTAAGGGTAAACTATCAGCCGGGAATCGGGCTGGGTGCAAACGGGGAGAGAGTTACAGCAGGTAAGGAGCATATAGCTTTGTCGAAAGAAGCTGCCAAGGAAGGTATGGTACTGCTTAAAAATGAGCAGAATGTATTGCCATTGCCTGCCGGTTCCAGAGTTGCACTTTTTGGTAAAGCAACATTTGATTATGTAAAAGGTGGCGGCGGAAGCGGTGACGTAACCGTGGCTTATACCAGAAATCTGTATGAAGGTCTGAAAGAGCAGAAGGGAAAGATCAGTATATATGAGGAACTGGCTGACTTCTACCGTGAAAATGTAAAAGAACAGTACAAGGCAGGCAGAGTGCCGGGGATGACCATCGAACCGGAAGTTCCACAGGACTTGCTGAACAAGGCAAAAGCATATACTGACACTGCTGTCATTTCTGTCTGCCGTTTCTCCGGTGAAGGCTGGGACAGAAAGAGCATTGTAGAGACAGAAAACAAGAATATATGGGCAAGTGAAGAAGAAATGGCACGCCGCAGTGCGGAAATCTTTGAAAATGGAGATTTCTACCTGACACATGCAGAACAGAATATGGTAGAACTGGTCAAAAAGAATTTCGCCAAAGTCATTGTAGTTATGAACGTAGGTGGTATGGTAGATACTTCATGGTTCCATGATGATGACGAAATTCAAAGTGTTCTTATGGCATGGCAGGGAGGTATGGAAGGAGGACTTGCTGCGGCAGAACTTTTGACAGGAGATGGGAATCCCAGCGGTAAGCTTTCGGATACTTTTGCAAGATCACTGGATGATTATCCATCCACTTATAATTTCCATGAATCAGAGCGTTATGTGGAATATACAGATGATATTTATGTAGGGTATCGTTATTTTGAGACAATTCCCAAGGCAAAGGACAAAGTGAATTATCCATTTGGTTTCGGGCTGTCCTATACGAAATTCGCGGTCAAAACAGTGGGCATTGATGCAGAAGAAGGAGAAATCCGTTGTCAGGTATCCGTTACCAATATCGGAACAAGAGCCGGTAAAGAAGTTGTACAGGCATATTACAGTGCTCCGCAGGGCAGACTTGGCAAGGCATCCAGAGTACTGGCAGCTTTTGCAAAGACCAGAATGTTGCAGCCGGGAGAGACACAGCTGGTGATCCTTACCTGGAAAATTGCGGATATGGCTTCTTATGATGACTGTGGCAAAGTATGTAAGTCTGCTTATGTACTGGAACAGGGAGAATATCATTTCTATATTGGAACATCTGTAAGAAATGCCGCAGATGCCGGTATGACTTATACTGTGGATAAGGATACGATCGTAGAGCAGCTTACTTCCCGTCTGACGCCTACATCACTGTCCAGGAGACTGCGTGCCGATGGTACTTATGAGGAACTGGAAGTTACCAAGCCTGTTGATACAGATGCCAATGAACTGACACCAATGACGACAGAAGAAATGGAGGCATTCGCTCCCAGGGCAGAAGAAAGAGGAAGATGGCGTCTGTGGGGGGATAAAACACCGGATAAGCAGCATCATTTTCTGATTGAAGTAGCAGAGGGCAAGATTACCATGGATGAGTTCATGGCACAGCTTTCCGATGCGCAGTTGGCTGGTTTATTAGGTGGACAGCCTAATACAGGTGTTGCCAATACATTTGGTTTTGGTAATCTTCCTGATTATGGAATTCCCAATATTATGACTGCGGATGGTCCTGCGGGACTTCGTATTAATCCTGAATGTGGTGTATGTACGACGGCATGGCCCTGCTCCACACTGATCGCCTGCTCCTGGAATGAGGAAGTTGCACAGAAGGTAGGTGCAGCAGGTGGTGCTGAAGTAAAAGAGAATAATATAGCAGTATGGCTTACACCTGCGGTAAATATTCACAGAAGTCCTTTATGCGGAAGAAACTTTGAATATTATTCAGAAGATCCCTATTTAACAGGCAAGATGGCGTCAGCCATGGTCAGAGGAATTCAGAGTAATCATGTAGGTGCGACAGTAAAGCATTTTGCACTGAACAATAAAGAGACGAACCGTAAGAACAGTGATTCCAGAGCATCAGAGAGAGCAATCCGTGAGATATATCTTAAGGCGTTTGAAATCATTGTAAAAGAGGCAAAGCCATGGGCAATCATGTCTTCCTACAATATTGTAAATGGCAGAAGAACTTCTGAGAACCGTGAACTTCTGACAGATGTGCTACGCGGTGAGTGGGGATTTGATGGTGCTGTTACCACAGACTGGTGGACAAATGG
>CAYRAW010000168.1:0-6853 GCA_964422225.1 uncultured Roseburia sp. | reverse complement strand
CATGACGCAATTACAGGATAAGAGTATTGATATTGTAGTAGATGCTACAGGAGATCTTCTGATGAAGGTTCTGCCATATCATCCATTTATGGTAAAACCGAATAACCATGAGTTGGGAGAACTCTTTGGTGTAGAGTTAAGGACCAGAGACGAGGTTGTACCTTATGCGAGAAAGCTGCAGGAGCAGGGGGCACGCAATGTACTGGTATCTATGGCAGGAGAAGGTGCAGTTTTGTTAGATGAGAAGGGAACGGAGCATATGAGCGAGGCGCCTAAGGGTAAGGTTGTGAATGCAGTAGGCGCAGGTGATTCCATGGTGGCAGGCTTCGTAGCAGGTTATCAGGAGTCAGGCGATTATGAGTACGCATTTCATATGGGATTGTCTGCCGGAAGTGCCAGTGCCTTTTCAGAGAATCTGGCAACTGCAGAAGAAGTAAAGAATTTATTTAACACCATTCATAAAAATTAACGTTCCACGCAAAAGGCGAAAACGGGGGTAGTGAAAATGAGAATTACAGATTTATTGGATAAGAGAAGTATACAACTGGCAGCAGCATCGACAGATAAAGAGCATGTTCTGAAACAGGCAGTTGCCTTGATGGAAGCAAGTGGTAAGCTGAAAGATGTGGAAGCCTATCAGAAGCAGGTATTTGCCAGAGAAGAAGAGTCAACGACAGGCATTGGAGAAGGTATTGCAATTCCACATGGTAAATGCGATGCGGTAAAGAAACCGGGACTGGCAGCCATGGTCATTCCAAACGGTGTGGATTTTGACTCCTTGGATGGGGAACCTGTCACACTGCTTTTCCTGATCGCAGCACCGAATACCAAAGACAACGTACATCTGGATGTATTGAGCAAACTGTCGGTTATGTTGATGGATGAAGAGTTCACAGCAAAACTTCGTAATGCAAAGAGTGTGGAGGAATTCCTACAGATTATTGACGAGGCGGATTCTGAGGAGGCAGGTATCGATGAGAGACTTCATACAGAACCTGTAGTTCAGAGCAGGATTCTGGCAGTTACCTCTTGCCCGACGGGTATTGCACATACTTATATGGCAGCAGAAGGTCTGGAAAAGGCAGCAAAGAAAGCAGGCTGTACTATTAAGATAGAAACCAGAGGTTCTGGAGGTGTCAAGAATGTGCTGACGCAGCAGGAGATTGAGGAAGCTGATTGTATCATCGTAGCAGCGGATGCAAAGGTCCCTATGGAAAGATTCGATGGCAAGCATGTGATCGAATGTCAGGTTTCCGATGGTATCAGCAAGGCAGATGGGCTGGTCGCAAGAGCCTTGAAGAAGGATGCCCCTGTCTATAAGGCAGACACCAAGGTAGAAAATACACAGCGTAAAGGTAATTCAGACAGTGTAGCACATCGTATCTATATGCAGTTGATGAACGGTGTATCCCATATGCTTCCTTTCGTTGTTGGTGGTGGTATTCTGATCGCAATTGCATTCTTGATCGATGGACAGTGTGTTGATATCAATTCTTTGACAGCAGAGGAACGCAGCAACTTCGGTACGATTACGCAGGCAGCAGCCTTTTTCAAAGGAATCGGTGGTGTTGCATTTGGACTGATGCTTCCGGTATTAGCGGGATTTATAGCAGAAGCAATTGCTGACAGGCCCGGTCTTGCACTTGGCTTTGTAGGTGGTATGATCGCAGCCAATGGCAAATCCGGTTTCCTTGGAGCCCTGGCAGCAGGTTTCCTTGCAGGATATGTCATCCTTTTATTAAAGAAAATATGTGACAAACTTCCGGAAAGTCTGGAAAAGCTGGCACCGGTGCTCTTTTATCCGGTATTTGGTATCCTGATCATGGGTATTGGTATGAACTTTGTTGTAGAGCCTGTCATGGGTGCGATCAATACAGCATTGAACTCAGGACTTGCAAGCATGAGCGGCACCAGCAAGATTTTACTTGGATTCATCCTTGGTGCAATGATGTCTATTGATATGGGTGGTCCATTCAACAAGGCAGCTTATGTATTTGGTACAGCATCTATTGCAGCAGGTAACTATGAGATTATGGCTTCCGTTATGATCGGTGGTATGGTTCCTCCTTGTGCGATCGCACTTGCAACTTTACTTTTCAAAGACAAGTTTACAAAGGAAGAGAGACAGTCAGGACCGACTAACTTCATTATGGGACTTGCATTTATCACAGAAGGTGCAATTCCCTATGCAGCATCCGATCCATTACATGTTCTTCCGGCATGTATCATCGGCGCAGGTATTGCAGGCGCATTATCACAGGTATTTGGATGTACACTGATGGCTCCACATGGTGGAATCTTCGTATTCCCTGTAGTCGGCAATGCATTACTGTATCTGTTGGCACTTGTGATCGGAACAGTGGTTTCCACATTTTTACTTGGACTCTTTAAGAAGAAGGTAGCTTAGGGGGGAGTTGCGAAACGGGAGTGAAGAAAGGGACGAATTGTGTGGATTTAGCAATGCAACACAGGCCCACTCTCGTTACGTGAAAAACGCAGCGGATACGTAGGCGCCAAATTTGCTTGACAAATTTGTGTGCATCCTGCGGAGCTATTAAGAAATGATGATAAAATCAGCATTTCTTAATACCGGCGTTTTTCAAGTGCCTGCTTATGCATATGCTAAATACACGCAATTCTGGTTTCAGAGAGGGCGTTTCGCAATGCCTAAGCGGGAGATATAATAGAAAGGAAAGGTAATCATTATGAAGACATTATCATATACAATTAAGGATGAGCAGGGGATTCATGCAAGACCGGCAGGAGAGTTGGTTAAGGCTGCAAAGGGATTTGCAAGTGAGATTAAGATTGGCAAGGGCGGTAACATGGTAGATGCCAAGAAAATCTTCGGTATCATGGGACTTGGTGCTAAGAAAGGTGACACAGTAGAGTTCACTTTCTCCGGTGATGATGAAGAACAGGCATACACTGCAATCAGTGACTTCATGAACGCAAACCTGTAGTTATTTCAACGTAAAAAAAGTATAACAGCGAAACGCACGGCGATGAGATTAAAATTCACAATTCCTCCACCTCCCCCGATGCGTTTCGCGTCCCACCCTTATATAGAAAAGAGGAATGAATATGCAAGTATGTCATGGAAAAAGCGTTTTTGGCGGTATTGCGATAGGTAAGCTTTGGGTATTTGCCAAGAAAGAGCATCAGATCGTAAGAGTTAAAGTGCAGAATCCCGAAGAGGAACTTGCACGTTTCGAGAAGGCAAAAGAGGAAGCAGTGAAACAACTGCAGAAACTGTATGATAAGGCATGCAAAGAAGTCGGTGAAGCCAATGCAGCCATTTTTGAGATTCATCAGATGATGCTGGATGATGAGGACTACACAGATTCTGTTCATAACATCATTAATTCCCAGCAGGTCAATGCAGAATATGCAGTTGGTGTTACCGCAGATAATTTTGCCAATATGTTCGCTGCAATGGATGATGAGTATATGAAAGCCAGGGCAGCGGATGTAAGAGATATTTCAGAACGCCTCGTTTCTATTTTAAAGGGCAGTGGAAGTGGAGAATTGAACACAGATGAACCAGTCATTGTTATTGCAGAAGACTTGGCTCCCTCAGAGACAGTACAGCTTGATAAGGATAAGATTCTTTCTTTTGTTACAGTGCATGGTTCCGTAAATTCCCACACGGCAATTCTTGCCAGAACCATGAGTATTCCTGCACTTGTCAGTACACAGGAACTTAAATTGAGCGAAGAACTCAATGGCAAAGAAGCTATCGTGGATGGCTTCGAGGGTGTCATCTATATTGAGCCGGATGAGCAGACCAGAGCTGCTCTGGAGAAGAAAAAGGCAGAAGAAGATGAGAAGAAGAAACTGTTACTGGATCTGAAGGGTAAGGAAGATATTACACTGGACGGACACAAGATTATGCTGTATGCTAATATCGGTAATACGGGTGACTTGGCTATGGTATTAAAGAATGATGCCAGTGGTATTGGTCTGTTTCGTAGTGAATTTATTTATCTTGGCAGTGAGAATTTCCCAACAGAGAATGAACAGTTCCAAATCTATAAATCAGTAGCAGAGACAATGGCAGGGAAGCGTGTCATTATCAGAACTCTGGATATTGGAGCGGATAAGAAGGTAGATTATTTTAATCTGGATCAGGAAGAGAATCCTGCAATGGGATACCGTGCGATCCGTATCTGCCTGTCGCAGCCTGAGATATTCAAGACACAGCTTCGTGCGATCCTTCGTGCCAGTGTATATGGCAATATTGCTGTGATGTACCCTATGATCACATCTGTAGGTGAGGTTCATCGCATCAAGCAAATTATGGAAGAAGTCAAGCAGGAACTTGACAGTCAGCAGATTGCGTATGGTGATGTGATGCAGGGGGTCATGATCGAGACTCCGGCAGCAGTCATGATCAGTGAGGAACTGGCGAAAAAAGTAGATTTCTTCAGTATCGGTACGAATGATCTGACCCAGTACACACTTGCAATAGACAGGCAGAATCCGAAACTGGATGCCTTTTATGATGCGCATCATCCTGCTGTACTGCGTATGATTCGGATGACGGTTGAGAATGCACACAAGGCTGGTATCTGGTGCGGCATCTGTGGAGAACTTGGTGCAGATACGACTTTGACAGAAGAATTTCTGCGCATGGGTGTAGATGAACTGTCAGTTTCACCAGGACGTGTATTACCGATCAGAAAAATCATCAGGGAATCCAATTTGCAGAACGCATAAGGATAGATAGGTACGGAAAGGCATGGTTGTGATATGTTGACAGAGAAAAGGCAGGAAGAAATCGTACGATTGGTTCAGGAGAGAGAGAGCATTACAGTAGCAGAGTTAAAGGACATTCTGCAGACATCAGAATCTACCATTCGAAGAGATATTACTTCATTGGATAAAGAGGGGCGGTTGACCAAGGTATTTGGGGGAGCGATTGCCCCTCGTACAGCTCAGGTTGTGAATCAGGAGTTGTCTGTCGTACAGAAACAGGAATTGCAGACAGTGGAGAAGCAGGCGATTGCGCAGTATGCAGCATCCCTGATCGAACCGGATGACTGTGTGTATCTGGATGCAGGAACGACGACAGGCTGGATGCTGGAATATATCAGAGAACCCAGAGCTACTTATATTACAAATGCTTTTTCCCACGCGAAGCGCCTCTCAGAAAAAGGCTTCCATGTCATTCTGATCGGCGGAGAATTAAAAGGCTCGACAGAGGCTATTGTTGGCGCAGAGGCGGTACTGAACATACAGAAATATCATTTCAGTAAAGGTTTCTTTGGAACCAATGGTATTGACCAGAAGATGGCTTTTACAACACCGGATATTAATGAAGCACTGGTGAAGCAGGTCGCGATGCGCAACACACAGGCAGAGAAACGCTATGTACTGACCACTTCAGATAAATTTGATAAAATATATGCAGTTACTTTCTCCGGTTTTGAAGGTTCTGTGATCCTGACAGAGAAGCTGCCCGATGAGAGCTTTTGGAAAAATGTCAATATTCAGTGCGTCTGCTAATGATTATGTATTTTAATTGAAAAGGGACAGAACATAAAAAGCTATATCATCAGAAATGGTGATATAGCTTTTTTAATGAGTATTTGTAATATTTACTTGAAACATATGATAAGTTAACATAATATAATATATTATATAGAAGACATATGAAGTATGTAGCATTGAAGGAATGAATACAGACAAGCGGGCAGATGGAGGAATGACATGAAGATTACATATGATACGCTGGTGATTGACGTACCATATCAGGTTTTAGGTGTATTGGATATTAAAATACAGGGTCGCTTGAATGAACATGGACGTGCAGAGATCGTTTTTCAGTGTAGACAGGAAGATGCAAAAGATATCGTACTCAGAAGCCTGGAAACAGACAGGATCACGATAACAGAGAATGACAGGTGTCTGTTTGCCGGAGTACTCAGCTACATCAGGGAGAAAAGATACAAAGGGATGACCTGTGTGTCAACAGAGTGGAAGACCTGCACAGTCAATCTGGATATTGTTAAACGTAAACTTGCAATAACGGGGACAGACCTGCGTTTTGCAGATATTCTGGACAGGATCGCACAGAACAACCGGATCATGTATCTGGATTATCTGCAGGCAGATACGCCGGTTCCGGGATTCCTCCTGCAGTACGATGAGACAGACTGGGAATTCATGAAGAGACTGGCAGCCATGAGAGGCGGTGTACTGGTCCCGGATCATACAAGCCCACAGGGAGGCTTCAGTTTCGGGATCAGGGATACGGCTGCAATACCGATCGTGGATGAACATGGACAGAGAACGACACTGATCGATTATGCGGCATATGATAAAAAGGAAGCCGGAGGCGAAGAAGCATTTATCCAGGACTGCTATCACTTTACTGTAAGTTCCCATGAGAATTATGAACTGGGACAGATGGTGGCATATGGATATGTGGATGGACTGATAGAAGATCTGGAGATCCGTGGAGATGCCGGAATGGCCATAAAGAAATATGGGATCGTGACCAGGGCAGGAGTCCGTATGGCATCCAGGGTCAACCGGACATATTCGGGACTTCATCTGCCCGCGACCGTATCAGAAGTACAGGGGAATCAGATAAGAGTAGATTTTGATATAGAACAACTGGCAGGTTCACAAAAGCGGTACTTCCCATATGCAGTAGAAAGCAGTGCCTGGTATTGTATGCCTGAGGCCGGAAGCAGTGTACATATCTATCTGCCGGAAAATGATGAGACCAAAGCGTATGCCGTACACAGCATGAGGAACACATCACAGGGAGCAGCCAATGCCGGTGTGACGTCTGATCCTGCGGTAAAGAGCTTCACACATCCCAGCGGGAGCGCCATGCAGATGG
>CAYRAW010000167.1:0-6868 GCA_964422225.1 uncultured Roseburia sp. | reverse complement strand
ATGAATAATATGTCGATTTCTTTAGGAAAAAGACAATTAGTAGATTCTATTTGGAAAAGTGCCGGAATTGAAGGTTTGGGAACAACTTTTCCAAATACTGAAAAAATTCTTTCCAATATTCCTGTTACAACCAGGAGAGATGAAGTGTTATTTATCGTAAATATGAAAAGAGCCTGGTATTTTTTGTTTGATAATATTGAATATCCGGATAATATCATGTTTTTGCGAGAAGTAAATAAAATTTGTATGGAAGAATTGTCTTATGACGCAGGCAATATTAGGACTGTTCCGGTAAGTATTGGCGGAACATCTTGGACTCCGGAAATCCCTTATGAACGAACTATTATAGATAAATTAGATGAAATTTCAAAAATGGAAGATCGCTTGGAAGCTGCATTAGAAATGTTTTGCTTTATAGCAAGAACACAAATGTTTTTGGATGGGAATAAAAGAGTTGCTCAGTTAATGTGCAATAAAATTATGATGCAAAATGATATTGGAATTTTTTCGATTCCTTACGATGAAATAGACACTTTCAAAATGCTTTTGGTCGAGTTTTATGAATCTAATGATTCCACAAAGATAAAAAGCTTTTTCCGTGAAAAATGTTTACTGTTAAATTCTAAACGTGAGAATAAAGCCGAAGAATCAGTAACAGATGAATCAGTTATTTCTGCACGTCAAAATAAAGGGCGGTAAAGGTATAAAATTGTGTTATTTTAGTACCTGGACAAATTACATGACTGTAAAATGGATTAGATAGGCATATGATATAAAAGTTTATCACAGACTATAGCGCAAGAAAATGTGACATTTTGAGAAAATAAGCCTGAACTTAGTGCCATAAAGAAAAGAGGGAGATAACCTGCGCAGATGCAATGCTGGCACCTTAAAAATCTGACACTTTAGTCAGTTCGTAGGCTGGCAGGTTGGGGAGCAACAGAAAAACTCCACAGTTAAGCCGCACATAGAGAGGCGGACGGTTGGCAGACAACAGAAAAATCAGCATCAACAGAAAAAAGAAAAGGTTGTCCTAAAGGGCAGCCTTTTTGCAGTTAATGGGGTACAAATGGCAAAATATGATAAGAAAGCAGCCTTAAAGATTATGGTAGCGGGTATAACTTTCATAAAGCAGTAGCCAAAGTTGATATTTTGCGCGATAATTTATATAGAAAGCGATGCGTTGCTGGAGCTGATCTTACAACAGTCAGGAATGTTATAATTTGGGGGAATGGATATGACACAAGAGCAAAAGACATATTTGCAGAAGTTTTGGACGGATATAGAGAATGCGGGGGATGAATTGCGTAATCAGCCCATGCCGCAACTGAAAGAACAAGACTTCTTTTTGTTTAAGGAAACAGGGAATCGTCTTATATATGAGGGCGAATATTTTGGACGAAGAAAGTATCTGACCGTATTTGCAATCCTGTCGGAATTTGGAAAGAAACAGGCAGACATAGAAGTACTGGCGAAGGTCATGGACGAAATCTGTACAGAGAAATTCTGGGCGCTTCCGGCACATGTGAATTTTGAGGCATTGGATGAGAAGACTATAGACCTGTTCGCAGCGGAAACGGCACAAAGTCTCATGGAAATAGTAGAGATACTGGGAGACAGACTTCCCGGGGATACAGTGGGCAGAGTGGTAAGAGAAGTGACAGACAGAGTGATCCTGCCCTTTGTGACCTCAGCAGTACCTTATAGCTGGTGGGAACAGGATCGATGCAACTGGGCGGCAGTATGTGCGGGCTCGGTAGGAATGGCAGCTATTTATCTGTCTCACTGGTATGAGAAAATGCAACAGCCGCGAGATGGCAGGCTGCCGGAAGGCTGGAAACAGTCTATTATTGACCGCGTCTGTGATGCACTGCAATGTTATCTGGACGGAATGGAAGAGGATGGTGCATGCACAGAAGGATTGGGATATTTTGCATATGGGATGAGCTTCTATACAGGATTTGCACAGCTTTTGTATGAAGAAACGCAGGGTAAGGTGAATCTGATGAAGCGCCCTAAGTGCGATAAAATTGCGCTCTTTCAACAAAAATGTTATTTTGGCGGTGGCGTGAGCGTAAGTTTCTCTGATGGAAGCAGCAAAGAAGAATTTCTGCCCGGGTTAACAGCGTATCTCAAATCATGTTACCCGCAGGTCATAACACCAGACTATACACTTGCGCATTCTTTTGATTCAGATAGTTGTTACAGATTGCTGACCAATGAGCGTAATATCCGCTGGCTGATGCAGTATGATACGAATCAGGAGGAACAGGAAGAACATAAACAGTGGACTTATGATCTGTTACCATCTGCACAATGGATGATCTGCAAAGATCCTGAAGGAAACGGATATGCTGCCAAGGGTGGAAACAATGATGAGAATCATAATCATAATGATATAGGACATTTTCTGTGTGTATTTGAAGGTGAGATGTTATTGGCAGATCTGGGTGCGGGTGAGTATACCAGAGATTATTTTGCTGATGGCAGATATGAAATATTGTGCAATCGTTCCCTGGGACATTCTGTACCGATCATCAATGGAATGGAACAGTGTGCAGGGCGCAGTTATGCAGCAGATGTTTTTGAATGGAATGAAAAGGACAAAGAACTGACCATATCTTTTGCGCAGGCGTATCCGGAGGACTGTATTCAGAAAATAACAAGGAAGATCGCAACAGATGAAAAAGCCAAACAATTGACTATGTGTGTAACGGATGTCTTTGAAAGAGCAAAAAAGACAGAAACAGTTGCGGAAAATCTGGTAACGATGTATGAACCGGTAATTGAGGACAATAAGATTATCATAGCCGGAAACAGAGGATATCTGGAAATTGAAGTATCAGGAATACAGGATGAAATTTCAGTCGTAGTCATGCAGCACAGTGACCATAATGGAAAGGAACAGACGGTATATTTGATACAGTGGCAAGTCTGTCTGGATGAACAGGGTGGACAATGTACAATGTCAATAAAATGTTATAAGAAATAAAAGAAAAGAGAATCATCTATTACAGATAGTATAGGTGATTCTCTTTTTATACACATCAAATAACAGATAATGCACACATATCCACAAAATTATCCACATTATCCACAAATTTTATATAAAAAATCACTTAAAAATATAAAAATCTCAGAATAGTCTGTTAAATATCAATGCTAATTTGATAATGCAATAACCAGTAATTGATCTGTAGAAGATAGGCAAGTAATTGAGGACCTGCCATAAGCTGACCATAAAAAGGTCTGCCATAATCACTTGGACAGTCGAAAAATGCCAATACTTTCTGGCAGTCGATCAGTTCATTGAGGGGAGCAGCTTTATCGGACATGACTTTTATCAATTCAGTGCGAAGCAGGGATTCATAAGCAGGATCGTAGGTCTTGGGGTATGGGCTTTTGCGTCGTGAAAGTACTTCCGGTGGCAGATAGTCTTTGGCAACAGCACGCAAGAGACCTTTGGCAACACCATCTCTGCATTTCATATCCCAGGGCACATTCCAGACATATTCTACGATGCGCTTGTCAGCAAAGGGAACTCTGGCTTCCAGTCCTGCATGCATGCTGGTCCGGTCCATGCGGTCAAGGAGTGTCTGCATGAACCAGTGCAGATTAAGATAGGAAATTTCACGACGCCTTTTCTCTTCCCCTTTTTCCCCATAAAGTAAGGGTGTTTCATCAATGGTTCGCTGATAAGCGGCATGTGCGTATTCTTTGAGGGGCAGAAGTTCCAATACAGAGTCTTTGAGGAGCATGGTTCTGGGAGAGAAATCCATGGACCAGGGAAAGCAGTCTGCATCAAAGCATTCCTTTTTATGGAACCAGGGATATCCGCCGAAAATCTCATCAGCACATTCTCCGGTCAGGGTAACACGGTGTCTGTCAGATACCAGTCTGCAGAAAAAGAGCATGGATGCCTCAACGTCAGCCATACAGGGCAGATCTCTGGCTTCAACGGCTTCAAAGAGGTATTGATAGAGCTGACTGTTGGTACATTCCAGATATATATGGTTGGTTTTGGCGTATGCGATCATTTTGTCTACCCACGGTCTGTCCTGAGAGGGCTGGAAGGCGTTTGCCTGAAAATGAATGTCATTGTTTTTAAAGTCAAAGGAGTAAGTATCCAGACGTTTACCCTGTTCATTAAGCTTACGACTGCAGATAGAAGTGACCAGACTGCTGTCGATTCCTCCGGAGAGAAAGGTACATACAGGAACATCTGAGAGCATCTGCATGCGGACGGCATCAGTAATGAGAAAACGGGTATGGTCAACGGTTTCTTCCCAACTCTCTTCGTGAGGATGACTTTCCAGAGTCCAGAATGGAAGTGTATGGATACTGGAACCGTCAAATTCCAGATAATGTCCGGGCAGAAGTTCATCAATTCCTTTCAATACCCCTTTGCCATATGTTTTGGCTGGCCCCAGACCGAATATTTCACACAATCCTTCCCTGTCAAGGACAGGTCGAAAGTCCGGATAGGTCAGAATGCCTTTTATTTCGGAAGAAAAGATAAGAGTTCCATCCAGAAAGGTATAGAACAGTGGCTTCACGCCTAAAGCATCCCGAAACAGTAAAAGTTTCTGCAGATATTCATCCCAGAGTGCAAATGCGAATATGCCATTAAGCCGTTTAACGAAATCAATGCCCCATAAAAGATAACTTTGGAGAATGACTTCTGTATCAGAGGAGGTCTGAAATTCAATTCCTTCTTTGGACAATTCTCTGCGCAGCGCCGGCATGTTGTAGATTTCACCATTATATGCGATTGTTACACGATGGTTTCCAAGCTGTCTGGTCATGGGCTGACTGCCACCGGCAAGATCCAGGATTGAAAGACGGACATGCGCCAGTCCACAGAAGCGGTCAAGGAATACGCCATCTTCATTAGGTCCTCTGTGTTTTTGACGATGGTTCATCTGCTCAAGTAACTGATACCACTTGGAGGAATCTTCTTTGTAATTGATCTTGAAGTTGCTAAAACCTGCAATTCCACACATTGTTATGCCTTCTCTCTTATATGGTCTAATAGAATAGGTTGATATTGTTTATGTTCCAGAGCCAGTTCCAGGGTGGGAAGTAGCAGTTCCATATGAGCCACCAGAGAATTTGGCTTTTTCTCATAATTATCCTGCCCAAAGGGAACGAAATATATGTTTTTGCTGTTACATAACAGACCGATATTTTTCAGATTCATACCAAGTCCGTCATTGGTAGAAATGGCGATGACCAGAGGTTTATTGGTGCGCAGATGTGCCTTGGCTGCCATGAGAACGGCTGTGTCTGTGATGCCGTTTGCCAGTTTGGCAGCAGTATTGCCGGTGCAGGGGAGAATGACCAGGGCATCCAGATAGGATTTGGGTCCGATAGGTTCGGCTTCTTCAATTTGACGGATAATATCGTGTCCGGTGATCTGTCTGATCTGTTCACTGTATTCATCGGGGGTACCAAAACGGCTTGTGATCGTCAAAGATGCAGGTGACATGATCGGATACAGGTCTGCACCGGCTTTTTTTAATTTTCTCAACTCTGAGAATGCTTTTTCAAAAGTGCAAAAGGAGCCGGTAAAGGCAATACCGATTTTTTTATTTTCCAGTTTCATATAATTCTCCTTATTAGATGGATTTTGAAGTTGCCTGAGGGACAGGCAGGTCACAGTAATTTAGAATGTAATCAGTAAGGTGTTTTGCACTGCTTTGAGGAGCATATTTACCGGGCAGACCAGGACAGAACAGGATCGGTGTGCCAAGTTCTCTGGCGGCTGTATAATCAGCACCGCTGCGGTTGGACGCGATGTCGATCACCAGTGATGCGGGAGTAATCTTTTCCAGACATTTTCTGTCAAGTATGCAGGCCGGTATGGTGTTAAAGATATATTCGTATTTGCCGATATGGGATGCCAGTTCTGCAAGCGGCAGTGAGTCGGCACCAAGAGCCAGTGCAAGGGCAAGTTCGCTGTGATCTGCACTGCATACCGTGACTTTGGCAGACAGTCCCCGGAGTTTATCTGTGAGAATCCTGCCACATCTGCCATAGCCGAGTATCAGAGTATCACTGTGATGGAGGGTGGTTCCTTTGTTCTTCAGGGCTTCCAGAATAGCTCCTTCTGCAGTAGATACGGCGTTGGAAAGTGCCAGAGGTTCATCACTCATAAAATCATAGCAGGCAATTCCCCGTTCTTCACAGGTCTTGCGAAAACCATCAGGAATTACGCCGCAAAACAGCTTGTGGTGTTTTCGCAGATAACGCTGTAACTGAGAAATATGAACAGGTGCAGATTCCTGTTCACAGTAGAGCAGGTCATTTTGTGCAAATGGAATACCGGCAATGATAACAGAAGTATTTTCCAATGCTTTTTTTATAGAAGAAACATGGCAGATCGCAGGGGTACTTTCCAAAGGAATGGAGGCAGTATGGAAACAGGTGATGCGATAGCCTCTGGCGGCCAGCACTGGTGCGATATAGGCGATACGTTTATCACCGCCAAGAATGGTAAAGTCAGTTGCGGGCATATGGACTCCTTTAGATGTGCTCAGATACATTTAATGTTATTGTATGACTGGCACAAAAAATATGTGAATTTTACATGTCAATGGAAAAAACATGGTTCATAATGGGTGAAAAAGAGATGAATATGCTATTGCTTTTTAGAAATAAAAAGGATATAGTAGAAACAAATAATGATAATAATTTAACGCACTAAATTATGATGCGTACATAGTGACGCGGAAAAGAGGTAGATTATGGCAATATTAGTTACAGGCGGTGCCGGATTTATCGGCAGCCATACAGTAGTTGAATTACAGAATGCAGGCTATGATGTAGTCGGATTAGATAACCTCTCCAATGCAAGTGAGAAATCATT
>CAYRAW010000166.1:0-6923 GCA_964422225.1 uncultured Roseburia sp. | reverse complement strand
GGAGTTCCTGTATGGAATGGTCTGACAAATGAATACCATCCTACACAGATGCTGGCAGATATGCTTACGATCAGAGAACATTTTGGTAAGCTTGAGGGAATCAAATTAACTTATATGGGTGATGCACGTTACAATATGGGTAATTCGCTGATGATTGCCTGCTCCAAGTTGGGCATGCACTTTACGGCATGTACTTCCAAGGAATATTTCCCGGCACCTGAACTGGTAGCTCAGTGTCAGGAGTATGCCAAGGCTTCAGGAGCTACGATCACTCTGACAGAGGATGTAGATGCCGGAACAAAGGGCGTAGATGTTATTTACACAGACGTATGGGTATCTATGGGTGAACCGGAAGAAGTATGGGCAGAACGTATCAAAGTCCTTTCCCCATATAAAGTAACAAGCGATGTAATGCGCAATGCCGGTAAGAACGCAATTTTCCTGCATTGTCTGCCCGCCTTCCATGATCTGAAGACCAAGATCGGTAAAGAGCAGGGTGAGAAGTACGGTTTTACTGAGCTGGAAGTAACGGACGAAGTATTTGAATCCAGCCAGTCACTTGTTTTTGATGAGGCGGAGAACCGTATGCATACCATTAAGGCAGTCATGGCTGCTACTCTGGGGGCATAATATATATGAAAAAGGAAGAAATCGTTCGCCTTTTGAAGGAAAAGAATGATTATATCAGTGGACAGGAACTGTGTGAATATTTTGGCGTATCCAGAACAGCAGTATGGAAAGCGATCAAACAATTGGAAAAAGATGGTTATCAGATAGAAGCTGTTAATAACAGGGGCTACCGATTGACAGAAAATGATGATATGATGTCGCAGATCGAGATCAGTGCCAATATGGACACACAGTGGGCAGCAACGAATCTGGTCTATCACAAGGAAACAGGCTCTACCAATCTGGATGTAAAATCGTTGGCAGAAGAAGGCGCTCCGGAAGGAACGCTTGTAGTGGCTGATATGCAGACGATGGGAAGGGGCAGACGGGGCAGAGCGTGGGTATCTCCATCAGGTGAGGCTATTTATATGTCTCTTCTGCTGCGTCCTGACTGTAATCCTGATAAGGCATCTGCGCTGACTTTGGTTATGGCACTGGCAGTCGTGGAGGCGCTGGAAGAAATCGATCCTGATGCCTGTGGCATTAAGTGGCCGAATGATGTCGTAATGAATGGACGCAAAGTGTGTGGAATCCTTACAGAGATGAGTGCAGAACTGGATGCGATACATTATGTAGTTGTCGGCGTTGGAATTAATGTGAATCAACCCTCCTTTGCAGGTGAACTGGCTGAGAGGGCAACTTCACTTTATATGGAGTTAGGGCATAAGGTCAACCGTTCTCGATTTATTGCCAGAGTTATGCACTATTTTGAAAAAGAATATGAAATCTTCAGAAAGACGTATGATTTGTCAGGACTTGTAGATACATATAACAAGTATCTGCTTAATTGTGGGAAGCGTGTGCGTGTACTGGACCCGAAAGGGGAATACGAAGGAATCGCACGCAGCATCAATGAGAAAGGCGAGCTCCTTGTCGAAAAAGATGATGGAACTTTGATTGTCGTATATGCCGGTGAAGTATCGGTGAGAGGCATATATGGATATGTATAGAAATGCAAAAGGCTGGTAAAGAATGGAAAACAAAGAGAAGCGTGTTGTACTGTGTGGTGCTAACGCATATGAACAGAAATATTATTATAATGAACAGTTTAAAGGAATTCCTCAGTCAATACAGGATGAGCTGCATATAATCTGTGTACTTTTTACAGAAGAAGTGGGCGGCGTATTTACAATTGTATTTGAAGAGGATGGAAGTGTGAGCTTTGACACAGAAGCCTATGAGGATGATATTCTCTATGACGAGATCAGCAGTGGTCTGCTGGTAAAGGAGATTAAGGTGCAGAGACAGGAACTTCTGGAATCTTTAAGTCTGTATTATCGTGTATTTGTACTGCATGAGAGTGTAGGTGATGCACTTGATGAGGAAGAAAAAGACTGATAGAAGAAAGGACAGAAACATGTTATTAGTAGTTGATGTAGGAAATACGAACATAACCTTTGGTGTGTATCGTGATAAGGAACTGGTAACCACGTTTCGGCTGATGAGTAAGACTCCACGTACTTCTGATGAGTATGGAGTTCTGATCACGGAGCTTTTGAGTAAGAATCATCTGGCTGTGGAGCAGATAGAGGGTGTAGCCATTGCCAGTGTCGTTCCGAATATAATGCATTCCCTGACTGGTGGAATCAAACGCTATGTAAATGAAAACATTTTAATTATCGGGGCAGGAGTCAAAACGGGAATCCGTATTACTTCTGAGAATCCCAAGGAAATCGGTCCTGACAGAATAGTGGATGTAGTAGCGGCATATGAATTGTATGGTGGTCCAATCCTTGTACTGGATTTTGGAACAGCGACTACGTATGATCTGGTGACTGAGGATGGCTGCTTCTCCGTTGGTATCACAGCACCGGGAATTCGTATCTGTGCCAAGGCATTGTGGGAAGATACCGCAAAATTGCCTGAAATCGAAATCAGGAAACCTGACTCCATTCTGGCAAGGGAAACAATAACAAGTATGCAGGCTGGACTGGTATATGGACAGATCGGTCAGACAGAATATATCATCCAGCGTGTTCGTAAGGAGTCCGGCTATAATAATCTTAAAGTTGTAGCAACAGGTGGACTGGGACGTATCATTGCAGAAGAAACAGAGATGATCGACATCTATAACAATGTCCTGACTTTGGAAGGTCTGAGAATTATATACGAAAAGAATAAAAGGAATAGTTGAGCATGAAACTTACAATCGGAGATGTTACCCTTGAGAATAACGTGATACTGGCGCCCATGGCAGGGGTAACAGATCTGCCCTTTCGGTTATTGTGCAAGGAACAGGGAGCAGGATTGCTGTGTATGGAAATGGTGAGTGCCAAGGCAGTTCACTACAATAATAAAAATACAGAAGCACTTCTGGAGATCCATCCGGAGGAGAAACCGGTATCGTTGCAGTTATTTGGCTCAGAACCGGATATTATGGCGGAGACGGCGGCACGTATTGAAGAAAGACCTTTTGCGGTTCTTGATGTTAATATGGGATGCCCTGTTCCAAAGGTAGTGAATAACCATGAGGGCAGTGCCCTGATGAAAGATCCCGGACTGGCTGGAGAAATTATTCATGCGCTGGTACATGCGATCCATAAGCCTGTTACAGTAAAAATACGAAAAGGATTCGATGATGACCATGTAAATGCGGTGGAAATGGCAAAAATCGCAGAAGCCAATGGGGCGGCGGCAATTGCCGTACATGGCAGAACCAGAGAACAGTATTATTCGGGAAATGCAGACTGGGATATTATCAGACAGGTAAAAGAAGCTGTATCGATTCCGGTCATAGGAAATGGCGATGTAGTTGATGCCCTTTCCGCAAAGAAAATGATGGATGAGACAGGCTGTGATGGAGTTATGGTAGGCAGAGCCTGCAGAGGCAACCCATGGATATTCAGAGAAATCACACAGTATCTGGATACAGGTATTATACCGGAGCGGCCGACGATGGAAGAAGTACGGGATACCATATTGCGGCATGCCAGATTGCAGCTTGAATACAAAGGTGAATATATCGGAATCCGGGAGATGCGTAAGCATGTGTCCTGGTACACAACCGGGTATCCCCACTCTGCCAGACTCAGACAGATGGTGAATGATATGGAAACTTTTGAACAACTGGAAGAGGGCATTAACAGAATCTTCACAGAGTCGGTGAAATCTTGACACAGCCTACAAAACAGGCTATACTTAGGTGTCTTATGAATATGGCAAAATAAGAGAAATTTATAATATATAGAAGAAAGGGTGCAGACCATGGAAGCAAAGAAAAATTTATTAACACGTGAAGGCTTGAAGAAATATGAGGACGAATTACACGAACTCAAAGTCAATAAAAGAAAAGAAGTAGCACAGAAGATCAAGGAAGCAAGAGAGCAGGGCGACTTGTCAGAGAACGCTGAATATGATGCAGCAAAAGACGAGCAGCGTGACATTGAAGCCAGAATCGAAGAGCTGGAGAAAATCTTAAAGAACGTTGAAGTCGTAGATATGGAAGAAGACACGGACAACCTCGAGAAAGTAAGTTTCGGTCTGGCTGTTAAGGTTAAGGATAATGAATTCGGCGATGAGATGGAATTTAAGATCGTTGGTGCAACAGAAGCAAACAGCTTAAAGGGCAAGATCTCTAACGAGTCTCCTCTGGGTAAGGCTCTGATCGGTGCAAAGAAGGGTGATGTTGTATCCGTAGAAGCACCGGCAGGAATCATTGAATATACTATTCTGGATATTTATAAGCCGGAAGCATAAGATATAGAAGAATCTACACACAGAGTTTCGCTTATCCTGCGGAAAGTGTGAAATACAGATACACGATCTGGGCATAGATGAAAGGAGTATTGGGAAAAGTGTCACAGGAACAGAATCAAACACAGAAGAACCAGGAACAGGATGTTAACCAGCTTCTTAAGGTAAGAAGAGAGAAACTGGCTGCATTGCAGGCAGCAGGCAAGGACCCGTTCCAGATTACAAAATATGATCAGACTCATCACACCAGTGATGCAAAAGAATTATATACAGCTCATGAAGCAGAGCTTCTGGCAGGCAGAAAAGAGCCGAACGTAGAAGGACTGGATGAGCAGCAGGCAAAAGAAGTATTGAATGAGGACTATAACGAAAGACGTGCAATTATGGATGCAAGCCCTATCAATGTATCCATAGCCGGCCGTATGATGTTCAAACGTGTTATGGGTAAAGCTTCTTTCTGCAATATCAAGGATCTGAAAGGTACTATTCAGGTCTATGTTGCCAGAGATGCGATCGGTGAAGAAGCATATGCAGATTTCAAAAAGTCTGATATTGGTGATATTTTCGGTGTAAAGGGATATGTATTCCGTACAAAGACAGGTGAAATCTCCATTCATGCGGTTGAAATGACATTGTTATCCAAGAGCTTACAGATCCTTCCTGAGAAGTTCCACGGACTGACAGATACAGATACTCGTTATCGCCAGAGATATGTGGATCTCATTATGAATGATGAGAGCAAGGAAGTATTTATCAAGCGCTCCAAGATCTTAAAAGAGATCCGTAATTTCCTTGCAGGCAGAGACTTCATGGAAGTAGAGACACCGACTCTGGTATCTAATGCCGGTGGTGCAGCAGCAAGACCTTTTGAAACACATTATAATGCATTGAATGAAGATGTGAAACTTCGTATCTCTCTGGAATTATATCTGAAGAGACTGATCGTAGGCGGATTAGAGAGAGTATACGAGATCGGCCGTGTATACCGTAATGAAGGTGTTGATACACGCCATAACCCTGAGTTTACTCTGATGGAGTTATATCAGGCATATACAGATTATGAAGGTATGATGGAACTGACAGAGAGCATGTTCCGTTATCTTGCCGAGACAGTATGTGGTTCAACCAAGATTTCCTACAATGGTGTAGAGATCGATCTGGGTAAGCCATTTGAGCGTCTGACTATGACCGATGCGATCAAGAAATATGCAGGTGTTGATTTTGATGCAGTTGCAACTGATGAGGAAGCAAAGGCAATCGCAAAGGAACATAATGTAGAATATGAAGAACGCCATACAAAGGGAGATATTGTAAATCTGTTCTTTGAAGAGTTCTGTGAAGAGAACTTGGTACAGCCTACTTTCATTATGGATCATCCGCTGGCTATTTCACCATTAACCAAGAAAAAGCCAAGCGACCCATCCAAGGTAGAACGTTTCGAGTTATTTATCAACACATGGGAAATGTGTAATGCTTACTCCGAGCTGAATGATCCTATCGATCAGAGAGAACGTTTTGCACAGCAGGATGCAAATGCGGCAGCAGGCGATGACGAAGCAGAGCATACAGATGAGGACTTCCTGAATGCACTGGAAATCGGTATGCCACCTACAGGCGGTATCGGCTACGGTATCGACAGACTGGTTATGCTGTTAACAGATTCACAGGCGATCAGAGATGTATTATTGTTCCCGACGATGAAGTCCTTGGATAAATAAAGCCTTATTTTACAAGGGCTCCGAGGCTTTTGAAGGAAAAGTACAGCGACAGTACAGCAAATAAAAACTGAAAAAAGCTGATGAATACTCCGCAATACTAACTTCAAAAATACAGCAAAGTACCAAGAGGCAGAAGATAAACCGAATAATTTGTACTTATTAAGGACACTTTTCTAAGAAAACAAATCTTAGGAAGGTGTCTTTTTGCGTGTTAGCCACGACCGAGATGAAGCGAAGCGGAATCGAGGTGCGGCTTGTAGCGTGGGTCTGATCTAAGCAGCTTCGATGCACAGCTTCAATGAGTCAAAGAATCAATGAACCAAGGAGGACAAGAATTATGGCAGCAAACAAAGTAAATGAGAAGAAATTTGTTCGGTACAAGGAGGGAGCAGAATTGTATTCGATGTGTCAGTCCAAGTTTGAGGATATGGCCAAGGATGCAGGTGCCATCTATAAGCTGAATAAGCTTGTGCTGGTGAATTGTGAGATTTTCGAGGAGTATCTGGAAACATTCCGGATTACTGAATAAGGAGGTGCCACTAATGTGCAAGATTTATATGTGCGGATCATTCAAGGGCGGTGTTGGCAAGACCGTATCTGCTTTTAACTTAGCTTATTCCCTGGCAGAGATGGGAAAGAAAGTCCTGGCTGTTGATTTCGACAGTCAGGCGAATCTCACCACCTGCCTTGGTGTGGAGAACACGGCAGCAGTGCCGGTGACTATCGGCGATCTGATGATGGCTGCTATTGATGATGAGGAACTTCCGGAGCCTGCGGAATATATACGAAGCAGAAATGGTGTAGATTTTATTCCTTCATCCATGATGCTTTCGGCAGTAGACA
>CAYRAW010000165.1:0-6939 GCA_964422225.1 uncultured Roseburia sp. | reverse complement strand
CATCAGTGCTCCTGATGGCATTCTGTTCCCAGTAGGGGGTGTAGAAGCCCGTCTCGTCATCCTGTTTCAGCCCCATGGTATAGGCACCTGAGGAGGTCACAAAATCAGTTCCATTGAACCGGATCGTAACACAGTTGTTGGTATCTTCACTGTAGGTAATATTTCCATAACCTGCCAAGGTATCAATAAGCAGATCTCTCTCATCTCTCAGATCGTTTGCTTTTTCAGTGCCACCCAGCTCGATCACTGCTATTTCTTTATTCAATTCATCAATTCTTGTTCCAATCGAATTGATCTCATCTACCGCATCTTTTATCTGCAGGTTAAGATTATCCTGATATTCAATAAAAGACTGATATACCGAGGTTGCATTCTGTACAAAACTTGACGCTTTGGATACGAGCAGGGACATGTAGGTACTGTCACTGGGAGTTTTGGACAACTCCTCCATTGCGGTCCAGAGCCCCTCTAAGGACTCCTTAAATGCCGCACCGTCCAGTTCGCCCAGAATATCTTCAATTTCAAGTGTTGCGGAATATGAAGACTCATAGAATGAATATCTTCCTGACTCTTCGCGATACTTCATATCCAGAAAATAATCTCTGATATGGCGTACCTCGGAGTATTGGACACCATCGCCGGTCTGTGAATTAGATATGGCTTTGGTTGTAGAAATTGTATTGTAATATGTGTCGGTCATTGCGACCTGTTGTCTTACATAACCGGTAGTATTCTGGTTAGATAAGTTGTGTGCTACTGTATTTAATGCGTTCTGCGATGTCTGTAATCCGCTTTTTCCAACGTATAATCCGCCAAATAATGACATTGGGTCTCACCTCATGCGTTATTGTTTCGCGTCGAAACCGCCTTGAAGGACACCCAAAGAACTGCCTGTACAGTATGCGTGTTTTGAATAATTGGCTGTTTGCGGCGCAGATTTCAGACCCTGCAGCATTCTTAAATTAAAATCCACCATTTCCATAGCATCTTGCAGAAGCATCTGATTCTTCTCATTCAGCTCCTTTAGCCTGTCTATGGTCGATCTTAATTTTCCTTGCACCTCTGTAAGCTGTTGCTGCTGTTCAGGGCGCTTTGCAAGCATCTGAATCAGGTTAATAAGTTTCAATGTTTCAACATCCCTGTTCACTACGTTGGCAATATCAGCCAGAGCTTCCGTTCTCTGTTTTTCCAAATTCTGGATCCTGCCTACTATTTCCTGTTCCTGTTCTGTTATACTCCCCAAAGTATTTATATCTCCCTGTATGATCACGGGAGTCTTACGGTCAGAAAGAACCACAAGTTTCTCATACTCTGTGTTCTCTCTGTCCAGTATTTCTATCAAATTCTCTAATAAACTAGCCACCCGATTACCCCTTATGTAGTCATGATGAAAGTCTTACGACCTGCATCCTTAAAAAAGTCCACTATACTTCTCTAATAATTTACCTGCGAAATCATCTGTATCTACTTCATAGGTTCCATTATCGATCTGCTCTTTGATTGGTGCAATGACCTCTTCCCTTACATCCGGTGTATTGGCAAGTGCCTGTCTTGCTACCTGTGCATCCTGCGCTGTAGCAGAAAGCAAAAGCTGATCCTTGAAGCTTACATTGGAGGTTTTCTTCTCCTCTGTCTTCTTGATACTGGTACTTCCATATATCTGTTGGATCTGATTATATGCATCTATACGCATCTTAGACTCCTCCTTTCTAATAATGGCTGATACATCTTACTTCTTACTATGTTTATCGGATAAATTGGGTGATACTTAACACTTTCGTTCGAAAAATTTATACTTTTGGGATAACTAATTCAAAATCTGTTCTAATAAATACACTCTGTTAAAAGGAAAGGAAAAATAGTAGCCGTCAGCAAAGTCAGCGGTATACTCCATGATTTCCCGGGCAATGGCAACACCGACTGCTTCCCCTGCTTCTTTGCTGCCATTTTCAGGATATCTCTCTATGATTTCATCTGTAACTGCAATCCCTGCAATTTCATTTTTCATGAAAAGGGCATTGCGTCTGCTGATCAGCGGCATGATACCACATAAAATACGTGCCCCTGTCTGTTCCTTAATATCATGCACGCGGTCTGCATCTTCTTTTGAGAAAATCGGCTGTGTCAGGAAAAACTCTGCGCCTGCCTCCATTTTCTTTCTGACACGTCTAATCTCCACATCAAGATTCTTTCTGCCCTGATTGATCGCACCGCCATAGCTTAACGGTCTGGCATTAAAGTTCTCCGTATTCATCTCTTTGGCGATCTGCATTAGTCCTACTGAATCGAAGTTAAAGACTGCCTTGATCGTCTGCCGCACCAGGGAAGGAACCGGATCGCCTGTGATAATGAGCATGTTCGTAATATCATTAATATATGCACCAAGGAATAAGGAACGCATGGCAATGGCATTCTTATCGCGACAGCAGATATGCGGCATGACCTCCATTCCTGTCTCACGCCTTACCTTTTCTGCCATAAGTACCGAATCAATACGTGTTCTTCCGGACGGTGAATCAGGAAAAGTCAATACATCTACGTTCGCTTTCTGTAACATTCTGGCTGCCTCTAAGAGCTTCTCATCATCAGCACCTACAGGGGGCGCAAGTTCCACTGCGATCAGTTTCCTGTTCTTGAGATTGCCTTCTTCATCATACAGGAAGCCTTTTTTCTGCACAGGTGTCTCTTCGACAGTCTGCTGTTCTATGCTGCAATGTGGCTTACACGGTACTGTATCCAGCTCCAGGGCTAACTGCCTGATGAATGCCGGCGTTGTTCCACAGCATCCACCTGCGATATCCAGCTCACATTTCTGTGCCATTTCAGCTACTTTCATGGCAAAATACTCTGTACTGTCTGAATAATGAATACGGCTGCTGATTCTCTTAGGGTAACCCGCATTAGGCAGCGCGATCCTGAATTTGTTACCACTGGCTGCAACTCCTGCTCCATGAAGCAACTGTTCCATATGTGCCGGTCCGATTCCACAGTTAAGTCCTATTGCATCGATTTCTTCACATGCAGCAGCTTCCTTCAAGAGGCTCTTTACACTTAATCCTGCGCTGCTGTAGCCAAACTGATTTACAGCGAATTGCACCATGATAAAGATTTCCGGTGTTTCTTCCCTGATTCGACGGATCGCCGGTAAAATATGCTGTAATTCATAGAAAGTCTCAAAAGTAAGAACCTCTACTTCCTCGCCGATCATGGTTCTGGCGATCTGATAATACTGTTCTTCCAGTTCTTCTCTGCTGATAATATCATCAGAAGGAATCGGTCCAATATCACCTGCAACAAAAATACTCTCTCTGCCGTCTACAGCTTCATATGCCAGACGCACTGCCTGTGTGATATTGGCTTTTACCGCTTCCAGATCTGTATGGAGCAATACTGTATTGGATGCAAAGGTATTGGTACGGATCAGCCTCGCCCCTGCTTCTATATACTCCTTATGAATCTGTCTGACTCTCTGCGGATGCTCTGTATTTGCCAGCTCCGGCATATCCTGCGTTCTGAACAGATCCGCATAATAGGTTCCAAAAGCGCCATCCGTCATCAGCTTATGTTCTTTTAAATAATCTCGTATTGTCATATCTACTCCTTGGGTGCTATGTTAACAAAAAATATACGGGGTTAGTATAACATAACCCCGTAAACTTTACCAACTTTTTTAAACCTGATCCACCATAGCTGTAAGTTCATCCGCTGTGATATGCTGTTGTGGAACAGATTCTTCTGAACCAAGATAACGATAGATCGCATCCTGCAACGCTCTGGCCTCCGGATGCTGCAAAAGGTTGTGCAGTCCAAAAGTCGATAACAGCACCTTGCCCTTACCGCACTGCCATTCAATAAGCTGTGCCATAGGACGAAGATAGGCATAACTGTCCAACTCCGTCACGATTGCCTGATATGGTCTTGGAAGAATGACTGCTCTCTGTGTTGCCATACTCCACCATTGCCAGTTGGTATGCTTCTGCGTAGGAAAAGACCGGAAAATGGGATGCTTCACATCTATATACTGCCCCATTCCTCCCTCCTGTGCAGCAAAGGTACCTACTGACCAGAAATCCGTTGTAAACTGGGTTCTGATAGAATGTGGCAATGCTTCCCTGGTTGCATCCGGACTAAGATATACGATGCCGCCCTGTTCCAGTACTGTTCTTGCCGTCTCATCCATATATCTCGTTTCATATACATTCTCAGGACATCTGGGAGTTACTACAGGATATACCCATATCGGATATTGATTATATAACAACTGTTCTTTATTTTGATCGACCATTCTGACTTCCAGTTTCAGTTCACATGCCTTTGTCCATTTGGTCAGAGGAATCTGAATTTCTCCCACACAGGTAAGGCTGCCTTTTACATAACTATTGTTATTAAATCTATTTTTTTTCTGTATCCCATCTCCTGTAAGCTGATATTCCAGTACGCCTTCCAGATCCTGCCTGCCATAGTTGGCTATCTGGACCTTTGCCCTAAGGACTTCCCCAGTTTCATATGTATACTTCTCCAGTTCTACCAGAGGCAGAGTGTCTCTAAAAAAACTGTGAAACCGCTGGGGCCTTGCAAAATCATATGGCTTGGCTTCCAAATGGGAATTCATCATACCGACCAGCGCAGTCCCCTGTCCCGGAAAGTCCTGAAGTCCTAATAGAGAAATCCCAGACATAGAAGGTGTCCTTAGGACTGCCTCTACTTCTTCCCGATATCCGATCAGGGAAAGTTCTCCTGTTGCTTCCACATATTCCTTCCATATGTGAGACAATCCTGCATCCTCCACACGCTTCCGGATCAGTCTGAAATTAGCCGGATCTGAAATCCCCTTAAACTCCGATAGTTCATCAAAATCAGGAAGAATCTCGTACTGTCCAACTTCAAAACTGAATACAGGTTTATCATAATCCCTGCGAATAGAAGCAAACACCTGCTCATAGTCAGTTTTTGCATCCGGGTAATGGTTATTAATGTATCCCAATAAATGTCCTTTCTCTCCGGGTACTTCACTTTCTGCTGCAAAGCAGCCTCTCAGTTCTTTTTCATAGTACTTCTGGGAAGTATAGAAATCGCTGACCTGATCGCAGCCTCTTGCCCCATAATAACCATTCGATGCAATGGCATATCTTCTCGTCGGATCCATAGCCTGTGCCAGCCTCACCAGTTCTTCCATTCTGCTTTTCCCCAGTTCCTGATTGTGTAACTCATTCCCCAGAGTCAGTGCAACGAAAGAGGGATGATTGGCATAAGTTTCAACGATCGCCTTCAGTTCTTTCTTATAATACCGGTAACTTTCTTCTGATTCCAGTGCATCCTTAGGATTCCAGTGTGAAAGTTCCGGCTGCATCAATATTCCCAGTCTGTCTGCTGCTGTAAATGCCGCATCAGGAGGACAGTGAGAATGGAAACGCATATAGTTGATTCCATATTCCTGATAACGTGAGAGAATATTCATCCATGACTCCACATCCATAGGCGGATGTCCTTCCTCCGGAAACTCTGCACAGTTAGCTTCGCTTCTGATAAAGATACATCTGTTATTTAATGTAAATCTGCCTTTTTCATTGCATCCAAAGGTTCTGATTCCAAATGTTACATCTTTAGAATCTGTTATTGCAGTCTGTGTATATAAAGTTACTTTTAATGTATACAGGTTACCTTCATACTCGTCCCATTTTGTCACATTTGTATGTAGTTTAACGTCTTTAAATAACATACGTATTTTATTGTTATGATCGTACGATGTTTGAACAGTGTCAGAACTTAAGCTCTCCTTCATCCCTATCCTGAATTCCATCTGCTCCATTGCTTCACTTTGCATCACCAGTTTATCAGGCTGACCAGACTGCCCGGATAATGATACTGTCACATTGATATCTATTAAATCCCCATGTGGATATACACGCATTGATTCTATATAGTTCTCCGCTTCTTCCCTCAGCCTGATATATCCCAGAATACCATTCCAGTTCGTCTGCGTTTCATCAGTCGCAGCAGAAGAATACACAATATCATCATGGGGTAATCCCGGATAGGAGTTATCAGATACAAGTGTTATTTTATTATCACCTTTTAACAGTCCTGTAATTTCAAAGACATAAGGGGTACTCAGAGTTCCACTGTCAGGCACAGGGCTGACTTCCTGTTCATCGATCCATAATCTTAAGACTCTGGCTCTCTCTGCCTCCAGAAAGACTCTGGTTCCTGGTGTGGGAACATAATCGATCTGCCTTGAGAGAACTGCTGCACCTTCATAAGTATGTTTTCTGGTAAATCTGGTTGCGATCGGGGCAGTTTCATCAATTGTTTCTGTAGCGTTCCCCAGATTGATCTCCGGATGCCACTGGTTTGTGCCTTTATCCGGATAGCCAATATCATTAGTATCCAGAGTCCCCGGTAAAAGCATCTGATAGATACTGCCATCTGACAGCCTTACCTGCCACTGTCCTTCCAACGAATATATCCTTTCTCTCTTCTTCTCCATCTGCATTGCCGTCCCTTCTAAATCTTTTCCAGATTCTCTTCATAGATATGGCTCATCATATGGCTCGGTTCAATAACAAGTGCTTTTTTAAAAAATTCCTGCGCCTTGTCCACATTTCCAAGTCCGATATCCGCCAATGCCATCAGATAATAACAATGTGCCTCATTCTTCTTCGTATAGTCCTCGTCAAAAATCAGGAAATCAGGCAGTGATACTGCAAAATAGTCTAATTTCACCTGATCTCTTAGGTGCTGTTCTCCATAGTCCAGCAGGCGGTAGAATCTGGCATTTGCTCCTGCCATATCTCCCAGTTTCTTCTTCGCCAGTCCCTGATACAGGATCATATCCGCAGGCTGGTCATTATAATACATGGCTCCTGCAGGCTCATCCGTTCCGCATGCAGCCTTCTGCCAGCACTCAATCGCTTCTGCTTCCTTTCCCTGCATCTGCAA
>CAYRAW010000164.1:0-6952 GCA_964422225.1 uncultured Roseburia sp. | reverse complement strand
AATATGCACCAGAGATAAGAGATGAAGTAGAGATGTGCATGATGATCAAGGATTCCATTGATGACGAGAAAGTTAACAGACAGAAACAATTTGACCGGTTCTGTTATTACTTAGGTGGAGTAAAACAGCTTCTGGACGAAAAGGCGGCATAGGCAGCCGGCATCCTGCAGATAATATGCTGCGGGATGTATACATATATCAGGAGGCTTCATTCATGGCGAGTGGAGTCTCTTTTATTTTGCACTGTATAATGGAAAAAGTTTTGGTTGAACAGCGGTTGGAATGATGATAAGATTTAGTTGGGACAAATGATCAAACAAATTCTTTGTGGAGAGGTGATGTTGAAATGTCAAAGAAATTAACGGAAAAATCATTGGAAAAGAAGCTTCATAATATGGGTACAGAGGAACTAATTCAAATAATTATGAGTTTATACCGATCAAATAAATCAGTAGAGCAAAGCATTAATCTACAAATTATTGGAGATGCATATGGTAATGAATTACTTGAAAAGTACAAAAAGAGGATCTACAAAATATTTAATCCATCAGATATTGTTCGTATGGGATTTTCTATTGATACTGCGCAACAGGTGTTAGCAGAATTTGCAGATATATGTGTGAATGATAATGGAAAGTGGTATGGAGATCTGGCATTATATTTTGCGGAATGTGCAACTGATTTTACATTGGGTTACGGAGATATCGATGAAGATTTTTACGAAGTACTTGGAGATGCTTATCATGATGCAATAGTTGCAGCAGGTCAAGATGAAGAATTATATAAATTATGGAAGGACAGGCTGGAAAATGTTTTACATGATTTTGCAGGCTTCGGCTGGGGGATGGAGGAGTATATATGTGAGGAATATTATTCGCTACCATGGATACAGGAGGATAACGGATGAGCAGGAAAGTACGCAGAGTGCCGGTTGTTCTTGATGCAGGAGAAATAAGGGATTTGCCAATGGAAGATATCCGGATGATTCTAAGAGGTGCAGATGAGCTGATTTCAACTGGCGGGAGAAGTATGCTGGCTAAAATATTAAAGGGTTCAAAGGATAAAAAGATATTAGAATATAAATTGAATGAATGCCCTGCTTATGGATATTATCATGACATGAAATTAGATGATATCAGCAAGTGCATTGATTGGATGATTAAGAAAGATTACCTCAGGATTAAGTATGATTATCGCCTTCCGTTATTAGTGTTTTCAGAAAAGGGATGGGAAATAGAGAAAGAAACATTTGCGAAAGAGCTTTATCAGAGATTTTGTCTGGATATAAAAGAAAAGAATGCCCGTGTCATTTTTGAAATGAAAGATGTAAACAGACAGGTTGTCATGCTTGTACTTGATAAAATAGAAAAAGACGGAACAGAGGAATTTTTAACCTGTTTAGAAGCATGGAAGCTGATGGAAGTAAAGAAGGTTGTAGTTCGGATTGCAGAGGTTGAAAATACGATTAAAAATAGAGCAAACCTATCAGAGTAGAAAAGAGTAAGAATTTATAGAGAGCTGGAAAGAGAGGTAAGTTGATATGGCAAATGATATTGTTAACTATCAGGATGTGATTACTGACATAAAGGGAATTATTTCATCTGGTCGTGAAGTGGCTTATAATGCAGCAAATTATGGTGCTTACCTATTGGCATGTAGGTAAGCGTATTGTGGAACAGGCAGGAAAAGAAAGAGCAAAATATGGTCAGGCTTTAATTGAGGCATTAGCGGATGAACTTACAAAAGAATATGGAAAAAGTTTTTCAAAAAGAAATCTACAATATTTTCGTAAATTCTATCTTGCTTTTCCAGATGAGCAGATTGTGAACACATGTGTTCACAATCTGAATTGGTCTCATTTTAGAGCACTTTTACGTGTGCCGGATGAGAATGCCCGATTATGGTATATGAACGAAGCGGCAAATGAAAGTTGGAGTGTCAGGACTTTGGATAGAAATATCAGCACACAATATTATTACAGATTAATGCAGTCACCAAAGAAAGATTCTGTCATGAATGAAATGATGCAGAAAACAGCAGAAAATCAAAGAAATAAATTTGAACTCCTAAAAAGTCCGATTGTTGCAGAGTTTCTTGGCTTCAAAAATGAAGATTCTTATATTGAAAGTGATTTGGAATCAGCTATTTTAACACATATCAGGGACTTCCTTATGGAGATGGGAAAGGGATTTGCTTTTGTTGCCAGACAGCAGCATATTGTTACTGAGACAGAAGACTATTTTATTGATCTTGTTTTCTATAATATTGAGTTAAAATGTTATGTGCTTATAGATTTAAAAATGGGGAAAATCACTCATCAGGATGTGGGACAGATTGATATGTATGTCCGGATGTATGATGAATTGAAATGTAAGGAGGGAGATAATCCTACACTTGGTATATTACTTTGTGCGGAAACAGATGAGGATATAGCAAGGTATTCTGTGCTACATGATAATGATAGACTTTTTATGTCGAAATATCTCACATATCTGCCAACAAAAGAGCAGCTGAAAGCAGAGATAGAAAGACAGAAAGAAATATTTTATATGCAGCATCCGGCATTGTCTGAAAACGATAAAGAAGGTATGGAAGAATAACAAAGCATTTCATACAATCCAGTTGTATGGAATTATGGACAACTGAAATAGACAGATTTTTAGACACAGGAGATGAATAGCTATGAAAAAACAGCAGAAATGCTATATATACACAAGAGTATCAACTTCCATGCAGGTAGAAGGCTACAGCCTTGATGCACAGAAGGACAAGCTTAAGAAATATGCAGATTATCAGGAAATGTCTATCGTCGGTGAATATTCTGATGAGGGTAAATCTGGCAAAAGTGTGGAAGGCAGACCACAGTTTAAGCAGATGCTTGCGGATATAGAAAGTGGCAAAGACAACGTTGATTATGTGCTGGTATTTAAGCTGTCACGATTTGGAAGAAATGCAGCAGATGTTTTATCATCATTGCAGAAAATGCAGGATTATGGGGTTAATCTTATCTGTGTAGAGGATGGGATTGACAGCTCCAAGGATGCCGGGAAGCTGATGATATCTGTGTTATCTGCGGTAGCAGAGATAGAGCGTGAGAATATTCTTGTCCAGACAATGGAAGGTCGCAGACAGAAAGCGAGAGAAGGCAGATGGAATGGAGGTTTTGCTCCATATGGTTATCAGCTGGTAAATGGTGAACTTATTATTGCAGAAGATGAAGCAGAGATTATCCGCATAATATATGACAAATTTGTCAATACAACGATGGGAATGGCTGCGATAGCCGCATTTTTAAATAACAGTGGTTATAAGAAAAAGCTTCGCCAGAATAACACAATCGAAGGTTTCTCTACATCATTCGTCAAAGGTGTGCTGGATAATCCGATATATTGCGTCAAGCTCGCATTTGGCCGAAGAAAAAATGAGAAGATTCCGGGAACAAGGAATGAATATCATATCGTAAAACAAAAGGATTACTTGTTAAGTGATGGAATCCATGAGGCAATCATATCAGAAGAAATGTGGAATCAGGCACACAGAAAGCGTCAGGAGACAGGTGTTTTACAGGTAAAAACGCACAGCCTTGAACATGAACATATTTTATCTGGAATTATAAAATGTCCTGTCTGTGGAAGCGGTATGTATGGCAATGTAAACCGCAAGAAGCATCCGGATGGAGGCTATTATAAGGATTATTTTTATTATGCCTGCAAACACAGGAAGCTTGTCGACGGACACCGCTGTACTTACAAAAGACAGTGGAATGAGGACAGGATTAATGCGGCAGTTGAGGAAATTATCCGCAAATTTGTGAAGAATCCAAAGTTTGAGCAGGAAATCCGTAAGCAGATAGGAAGCAGCATTGATACTTCGGAGCTTGACAGGGAATATGATGGATTAAAAGATAGACTAAGCCAGACAACCGGGGTGAAAAACAGGCTTGCTGACCAGATGGATCATTTATCTGTATCCGATAAGAATTATGACAAAAAATATAATGACATGCAGGAACGTTTGGACAAGCTATATGATGAAATTACTGATATTGAGAATGCCATGGAAGAAGTCGAAACAAGATTATATAATATCAGGCAGGACAAAATCTCAGAAGATAATGTTTACCAGTTCCTTTTATTTTTTGATAAGCTGTATGATAAATTTACAGATCCGGAAAAGAAGACATTTTTGAAGAGCTTCCTGTCGGATGTGTTTATCTATGAGGAAGAGCAAAAGGATGGCAGAATATTAAAAGGTCTTCGGTTTAAATTTCCGATATATATGAATGGCAGGAATGTATTGGGTGTGGATTGGGACAACGAAAGTACAGTTGAAGTTGTGACCTTATTGGAAAAGGCATGATTAGAAAATTAAGGAGCAATTTATTATGTTAAAAAATAAAAAGAGAGAAATCAGGAATTGTATAGTTGCAGTATTGAGCAGTGCATTTCTTGCTTTTGGGCTATACCATGTCCATTCTCTCTCTGGAGTTACAGAGGGCGGCGTATTAGGTATGACGCTTTTGCTGGATCACTGGTTTGGAATTTCGCCAGCTTTTTCAGGATTTGTCATGAATGTATTGTGTTATTGCCTGGGTTGGAAATTAATGGGCAAGGAGTTTTTGGGATATTCCATTGTTGCTACGGCAAGTTTTTCTGTTTCTTATAGGATTTATGAACAGTTTCCTTACATTTGGCCGCAGCTTGCGCAGATGCCTTTGCTTGCCTCTGTGTTGGGTGCGATCTTTGTCGGCGTGGGAGCAGGATTATGCGTGCGTATCGGTGGAGCACCGGGCGGGGATGATGCTCTGGCAATGAGTATTTCTTATGTGACCAAATGGAAGATCCAGTGGGTATATTTGTTGACAGATGCAATTGTTCTCGGATTATCGTTAAGCTATATTCCGGTAAAGAAAATTGGCTATTCTATTCTGACCGTGTTATTATCCGGGCAGATCATCGGACTTGTACAGAAGGTGCATATGCCACAATTTAGCCGTGGATCTGCGATGAAGGAGATGGAAAACTGAGACTACAAGGAGAAAAATGTCTATGGTACTGCACGATAAACAATATGAAGCATATGTACAGATCTTAAAGGAAGAGCTGATACCTGCATTTGGTTGTACAGAGCCGATTGCTTTGGCTTATGCAGCAGCGATTGCAGCCAGAGAATTAGGAAAATATCCGACCAGAGTATTGGTGGAAGTAAGTGGAAATATTGTCAAAAACGTAAAAAGTGTCATTGTTCCCAATACGGGAGGTATGAATGGGATCGAGGCTGCAGTCGCGGCAGGAATTGTGGCAGGTAAATCTGAGAAGAAGCTGGAAGTTATTGCGGATATCGAAGAAAGACAAATAGCAGATATCCGTAGATTTATGGAATGTACCAGAATTCAGGTGGATCTGGCAGATTCAGATTATATATTTGACATTGGTGTCATTTTATTCAACGAAGAGGAATCTGTGAAAGTCAGAATCGTAGGGGAACATACCAATGTTGTATTGATCGAACATAATGGACGGATCATACTGAAGAAAGATATTACAGCAGATCGCACAGCTTCCGACATGACGGACAGGAGTGTGCTGAATATTCAGGATATCGTGGAGTTTGCCAATATTGCAGAAATTGCGGATGTGCAGGAGATTCTTGACCGGCAGATAGCCTATAATATGGCGATTGCACAGGAAGGAATGAAAAATAATTATGGCGCCAATATTGGTAAGGTTCTTTTACATACTTATGGAAATGATGTGAAGACCAAAGCACGCGCATATGCAGCGGCCGGCTCTGATGCAAGAATGAATGGCTGTTCCCTTCCGGTCGTCATCTGTTCCGGCAGTGGCAATCAGGGGATTACAGCTTCTGTGCCTGTTATTGTATATGCCATGGAACTTGGGATAGAAAAGGACAGACTCTATCGGGCGTTGTTGGTATCTAATCTTGCTACAATCCATCAAAAGACAGGAATTGGCAGATTATCCGCTTATTGTGGCGCGATCAGTGCCGGTTGTGGCAGTGGGGCGGGTATTGCATATCTGTTAGGAGATGGATATGAAGAGATTTCTCATACACTGGTCAATGGACTGGCTATTGTTTCAGGTATTATCTGTGATGGAGCCAAGGCTTCCTGTGCAGCGAAGATCGCAACCGCAGTAGATGCCGGGATCATGGGTTATGCCATGTATAAGCAGGGGCAGCAGTTCCATGCAGGGGATGGTATTGTGGCAAAAGGCATTGAGGAGAATATTTTGAATATCGGTCTTCTTGCAAAAGAAGGCATGCGTGAGACAGATAAAGAAATCCTGACGATCATGACTAGAAAATAAAGGTAGGAAATAATTATGATGATGGATAAAAGGCAACAGAAAAATTAAATAAAACTAAAATCTGAAAATTTGCTGTGTAATCGTGATATTTGTGTTATAATAGAATATAGGTTTTTTAAAAATAAAAATGGGTATTATTCAATTGTATGGATAATGTCCATTTTTGCTCATATAGTAATAGAAAGGTTTGGAATGAAATGAACGGGGAATACAGAATTGTAACAGACGGTTCCTGTGATTTGCCAGAGGAATTGTGTCGGGAAAAAGGAATAACAGTAGTACCTTTTTATGTGTCCTTTGATGGAGAGAAATACGAGAAAGAAATCACGGAAATGCCGATTCGTAAGTTCTATGAGGAAATGGTCAGCAATCCCAAGGTATATCCGAAGTCATCCATGCCGTCCGTGCAGGATTATATTGATGCGTTTACACCAATCGTGAAGGAAGGTAAATCTATCATATGCATCTGTATTACCACCAAGTTCAGCGGTTCCATGCAGTCAGCACTGAATGCCAGAGAGATGGTAGCAGAGCAGTATCCGGAGGCACAGATCACTGTTATTGATGCAACGATCAATACGGTATTACAGGGATTATATGTATTAGAGGCACAGAAGATGCAG
>CAYRAW010000163.1:0-7027 GCA_964422225.1 uncultured Roseburia sp. | reverse complement strand
AGACTGCACAAATGCAATTGGAAATTACAGAATACATCAAATAAGAGAGGTTATAAAACCTCTCTTTTAAAATGCTCTGAATCTGGCAACCGTACTATAACCATCTCCATTTCCACCAGTCACATATAAACTGCCGCTTCTTAGCCACGCATGCGCTATCATGCTGTCATGATCTAATGCAACGCCCATATACAAGGTTGAATTAATCCCATGCTTCATCAGAATCCTGCGGGCAGTCAGCGCACGTACAAAACACTTGCGCTTCAAAGGCAAATGCTGCGTAACCCTGTTTACATGAAAAGCGACCAACCGAATCAGGCAGACATCCCGGCTGTCTGTATCCAATTGAGATTCTTCTCCTCTGATTCCCATCATAGTTTCAATACGTGACATAGGGAGTATTTGCAGACACAACCTGTAAAAGCCAACATACCAGTATACACTGAGGGTCATTTTCTTCTCGCCATTAAAGCGCAAAAAATTAACAATACGTTTTGCAATCATATCACTAACCTTGCCTTTCCATCATCTGCATATCTCTATGAGCCGATCAATCCAGCAAATCCAGCTTGTTCAGCAAATCTATCCTGTGTTCAGCAAGATTCAATTTCTGGCTCGCATTGTATGTCTGCACAGGATTACTGTGATATTTTCCCAGATAATCCAGAATTCTCTTTACCCATGCTACAGGAAGCAATATTGGATGTTTCTTGGCAAATCCATAATTATCCTGCAGATCCGACGGTCTGAGGAAAATCAAAGACAGCTTTCTAGTAAAATTGCTTCTTGCACTGCTCTTCTCCCCCGAGAAATACGGTGTCATCATCCCCAATATCTGCCAACTGTCCCGATTCGCTCCATAAATCTTGCCACTATGAACCAAGTCTGTCAGCAAATCTATCAGTTCAGGCCCCATCTCCAGCTTTCTGTCCTGCATGATATCATTGCTCATACCTAAGAATTCAATACATATTGCAAACAAGCAGTGTACGAATTTGGTATATCCCAACTGATCCATTCTCTTCCAGAAATGAGTATAGTCTATGTATCTGCCGTAAGCATCCACATACAATGATATATCCGCCAGATATTTCACACCCACTCCCTCCAGTGAGAAGTGTTTGATTATATGAAACAACTGATAAATCAGGTGTTCTTCATATCCCAAAGTTGTCACTTTGAAACCACATACCGTAAGTTCTATCAGCTTATCCGAATCTGTCAGTCCAAAGCTCTGCAGAATATTCATCTTCCTGCCCCTAAAGTCTTCCCACAGGCAGGTATGCAATTCTATCATATGTGGATGATTCCGATATCTGAATACCGTAACCTCATTCTTACCATGTGTCGGGTCGATCACATACCCGATATCCAATAACATATCCACAGCAGCCTGTTTATGCTGTTTATCTACATAGAAATCAGTATCACAAGACTGTCTCTGTATGTAATTAGGATACAAATCCGCCAATACGCAGCCCTTAAATACCACCAGTGTAATATTTCGTTGTGCCGCTGCCTCTAATACATTCCTTATGCACTTATAAGTCCCATATTCCTCCATTACCTGTATCACAGAAACCTTCTTAACTGCTTCTGTGGCATCACGCCAAAGAGCGTACTTTGCAAGTACTTCTGACATCAGCATTACCTGACCGTTTTTCTCAGCGTGTTCAGCCATTACAGCATACGTGATATCCCGATACTCCCTAAGCTGCTCCTCCTCAAGTTCCTGTTTGCGTATGGCACACTTCATCAGATACAGATATAAACTCCATTCTCTCTCATCATATTCCATTGTCTTAGACATGTACTGCACCTCTCTCTATCATACATAATCAGATAAAGTATATAAGATTTTACCCAAAAGTGCAACAGTTTCACAGATTACATACGGTATACATGCTTTCTGAAATCTGCTTTCTCTTATCTTCAGCTGATTAAAAAGTGACAGTTACATAGAAAACACCAGATGGTAAAGTATGCGGTGCAAACTTACCATAGTTGTTTACGATTATGTGTCCCGCATTTGCGAAACTCAAATTTTACAGTCTTATATATCCTTCAGAACGTGTTCCAGCACTTGTTTCTGTCCGGCAACTGTCATTCCCTGTACGGGTCTGCTCAGAGAAAATACTCGGATTCTGTCTGCAAACTTCACACATCTGAGAAACATCTCCGGATTAAGTCCGACATGCATATAGAAATCCTGTTTAAACAGGTTGCTGACGACATATTTAACTTTCTCGGAACCTGTTATTTCTGTTATGGTAGGTTCGTTTCTCTGATTGTCCTTTTGTAAAATGACCAGAGCATCTACCCGTTGCGGTTCCCGACAGAATCTCTCCAGCATGCGCACTCCCATTTTCACTTCACCGGCATCCTCTGCCAGTTCTACCATGCTGTAGTTCTTCCTCATGAATTCCGTAATCTGATCCTGACACAGTTTCTGCTGTGGATATGCCGGCATAGCCATCCACGCATCATCTATGGCAACCATATCATCTGCCAGAAATCCAGCTCCATCTGCAAGCAGACTCTCTGCTAAAGTTGATTTGCCTGCACCACTCTCTCCTGACAGAAGGATTGTTCTACCCTTCCATATGATAGCACTTCCATGCATGATAATCATTTTGCGCTGATATAACACAAAAAACAGAGCAATGCAAAGAATAAGCTCACTTATCTTTCTCATGTCAGCTCCGAAAACCAGCTGATATTCTATTCTGTTACCATTCAGTATCCGAAAACTCCCATAGCCATACCATCTAAACCATGCCTGATTAGCTTTGCACATGTATGCATTGACTTCATTCTTCTCCTGTGGCGTATTGCCTGTAACTTCATCCGGAAGATTCGTTTTTTCTATGGTTACCTGTATATTAGCAGCTGCCTCCCCGGGCTGTATCTCCAAAGCTCCCTCTATCATAAGATCAGATTGTATGATCAATCCATATATTTTATAATAATATCTCATTCCGATAATTACATCCTTTCAAAAAAAGAGCGCAAGTTCTGAACTCCAGACTCACGCTCCCATATACTGCAATGTTTCCCAGATAACTAACGGCTGATTGAATCTTCGCCTAAAGACTGATACCACTTTCTGCCATCTGTCCATGTATCTGAATCTACAGTATTATTCAGGACAGGACCACCTGCTGTATTGGAAATTTCAAGTTCCTCCATTGCTGCATCTTCCCATAACTTCATATTCATTCACTCCTTCACTCTCATTCAATATATACTATATACCTGTAAGTTACCTAAACATGTTACCATATTTATCTAAGAATGCAAGTTTTCTAACAAATTTGTTATTTTTTATTTTATATGATCTATAAATTCCATTGTAAGTGCTGTATATTCCAGTCTGAGGATTTTGAAATTATTCCGTGGGTCATTCAAAGTCTTCATCTCATTTATGTACTGGTCTATGTCATCAGTATCCAGATATTTCTGTGCTGCTGCTCCATGCATTATTTCAGCGATATTCTCAAATACCTTGTCTGCATTTTTCTGCAGACGCAGTGCCGTATCAGCACTCTGTAGGCCTAATGCCTGATTTTCTATGACATGTTTGGGCAGTTCTTCTTTCAAATACTCACGCACCAGTCTCCTGTCTGTCCCATTCTTTGAGAAACAGCCAAGCGGCAGTTTCATGCACAATTCTATCATACGCTTATCCATCGTCGGATCCCTGATTATAACTCCTGTTGCCAAGGAATGTTTAGTCTGTGTCTCACCTGACTGGTAAAATATCTTGTCATTTACCATCAGCCGCTTGCTGACATTTTTGTCAGCGTCTGCCAGTTGGTATTTGCGGTAATCAGCAAACGCCCGCCTTGGAAAATCCATCCTCTCCATCCATTCTTTTCTAAGGAAAGACTGATTCACTATTTCGGAGAGTTTAATATCCTCCAGTTTGTATCTTTTCAGGCTCTGTTTAAATATATCATATGTTACTTTAATTGTCTGTTTCTTTCCTACTCTGTACCGTCTGCCGCACAGATAACATTCCCTAAGAAACTCTATCCATCTAAGCTGCCGCACCAGTTCTTTCTGATACAGTATCTGAAAATTGTTTGAAATTGTAACATTGCCATATCCGCCTGATAACAGGATACGCGCACCTCTCTCGTAAGAGCGTTTCATGCACTCCTTCATCCAGAGAAGATTTTGCATGGATTTGTAAGGCATTTCAAGTGCCGCCAATTCTTCCGTACGTTCCTCCCAGCTGTTTCTTCCAGCCAGATCTACAAATTCACATTTCAGGTGATATCCTTTATCTTCAAAATATGCCTTGGTTTTTAAGACTGCTTCTCTCTCATCCATAATGCAGCTTCTCCCTGCTTCATAATGAAAGTCTGCTTCCGGAACAGATGTGAAGGAAGTCAGAGTCTGTCCCGTACTCTGTGCCTGTTTCAACACCATAGCAGCTACCGATGTAGAATCCAACCCTCCACTTAACATGATTGTAATATCCTGATTGCGCATTACTCTATGAACACTTTCTGCATAAGTCTGTCTAAACAGTTCTGCATACGCTTTGTCACTTCTTCCCTTTATCTCCACCGTGTCAGGATTCCAATATCTGACCTTCTCTACTCCATTGGCAGTAATTCTCAAATAATGTCCTGCAGGCACACAGTATATGCCCTCATAGGGTGTCCGGTCATTTTCCAGTGCCCAGGCCATATTATCCAGTGCAAGGAAATCCGTTATCCACTGCTCATTCAGTTTCGCAGAGCCTGCTGCCTGGGCAATCGGCTGTATCAATGTTGAGAAATACACAACACCATGATCATACCTATAGTGTACCACTCTGGTTCCCGTGGCATCCGTTACCAGATATAATTCCTTCTTATCCCTGTCGTAATACGCAAAAGAATATATCCCCATCAAATCATTTAAGCATTCAATACCGTATTTTTGAAACATTTCATACAGTAATGCAGCATCAGGTATTACCGTACCGCTCGGAATATGCTGCAGTCTGGTCAGCAATTCATCACGGTTATCTACAATCGCATCTGCCGTAAATACAACCTCTTTCTCCACCAGTGGAAGCTTCTCATCACGTGCCTCAGCAGTCACATACTGAATCCCGCAGCCTACCGCATAGTCCTCTCCTATGGCATACTCTGTCCTGTCAATAACACAGCCTGTATAGCATTTCCGCATCTTCTGCTCTGTTTGCACCATATCTACGCCGATATGTGTATTCAAATCAATAATACCCCATATTGCAGACATTGTTATTTTCTCCTCTCCCAATCTAAAACACTAAAAAACAACTCTACTTTATCACAATTGCACTATATATGCAAACAGATAAAGCAGAGTTGCCCAGTCCATAAACGACAATTATGGCTCTATATTTACAATTGTCTTGACACCATCACGGATATAGTACCATTGTTTATTGCTGTCACGTTTCAATTCTCCAATCACATCATGTATTGCCCAGTTCGTGTAGGTAGTATCTGTAGAGATCGTACCATCCCAGCCTGTATGTTTGTTGGATTTCGCATTTTTAAATTCCGAATCGGTTCTCAGCAGGAACTCATGTGATACTTCGCCACTCTGTTTGCTTCTTGTATTATCCCATGTAGGATCTGCATGATACCAATTGCCATTCAGTTCCAAAGCTACCCATGCATGGGATTTATTTGTTATCATTTTGCTCTCTATTCCCATCTCCTGCAGCAGCAGAACCATTGCCCTCGCATAACCTGCACACAAAGCTTTGCCATTTACCAGCGCTCCTGCAGCAGTATAAGTCAGATTACCACTCGTAGAGTATGTACAGCGTGATGCTACATAATCATGTGCAAGTATTACCTTTTCGAGATCAGTCATATCTGCCGCCTGCTCCTTTATATCATCTACGATTGCCTGAAGTGCATAATATCTGTCTACATATCCGCTGTCTATATTTTCCAGTTTGATTGTCTGTACTGTTTTGCCACTTTTGGTTATACTATAATACATATTGAAGCAGCTTGCATATGCAACTCTTCCTTCATTCTGTACAACTTCATAATACAACTTGGATACTTCCTGCCATTCGTAACCATATTCGCTGACAGAATGTTCAGAGGTATCTCCAGTAATCAACATCTGTAGCAACATTGCCTTGAATTTCTCATCATTTGTCAGTCCGCTATCTGCCAGACTGTTTACCGTAACTGCCTTGGACTGTACTGTGGCCGAGGATTGCACACTGTCTGCAGTTGTATCTGTTTCTGCAGTCCGGATGCCAATCTGCATACCATTCTGAAACAGGGTCTTGAACGAATCATAGCTTAAACTGCTCTCAGCGCGGACTTTGTAAATGCTGATAGCCAGATACTTCGTCTGGGCATGGGGAGTAAATACTGCTCCATCTGCCAGATTGCAGGATTTGATCACTTTCATATCTGAATTCATTTCACGGATTAGCACATGAAAGTTCTTATCAGAAGAATACACATCATATTGTGATCCAACCATTGTAACATAATCATTTAAACATAAACGGCATGCATTGGCAGAATATTTCCCAGTATTGCAATTATATACGCCACTTCTCCAATTGGAGAAATCTGTAAAATCTATATCCTCTACATCTGAGTATTGTTTCTGTGTATTGCTGGAAACAGATATTGAGCCGGTGTTTAAACCTGAATCTGTTTTCACTGTTTCATCAGTGCTCTCCACTACTGCCCTGATCCCAATTTGCAGGCCATTGGCAAACTGCTGTTTCCATGTATCATAGGTAACATTACTTTCACCGTTATATTTATAAGCACTGATTGCCAGATATTTTGCATTAGACTGCACGGTCAGATACTGCCCGTTTGCCAGATTGTCTGACCTGATAAAACTCATTGATGAATCCAACTGCCGTACCAGCACACGATACGCCGAATTGCTGGAATAGACCTGATATTTGGAATTGTTCATAATTACATAATTGTTCAGACATATTCTGGATTTGCTAGCAATATATTTCCCAGTCGTACAATGGTACACACCACTTCTC
>CAYRAW010000162.1:0-7071 GCA_964422225.1 uncultured Roseburia sp. | reverse complement strand
TTATTGCAACAGGTAGACGGTAACATCATAGGGCCAAAGATTCTTGGCAACTCAACAGGGCTTTCCAGCTTTTGGGTCATTTTCGCAATTACTTTATTCGGTGGTCTATTCGGAATAGCAGGCATGATATTGGGTGTCCCAATATTTGCTGTTATTTTCGCCTTTATGAAATCAACTGTTGAATCCAAGTTGGCAATACGCGAATTACCTACAGAAACCCCTAAGTATCTAAAATTGCTCTATATAGAGGCAGATACGAAAGAAGTAGTAACTTTCTCTGAAACAGATAAAAAACCATTTTCAGAAATAACCAAAATACTGGTGAAAAGCCATAAGCATCTTAAACAACAGGATATTGATTGGCATAGCTTGTATAAAATAATAAGTCACGATGTTAAGCGAAATGATGGATCTGATGATGAATCAGATTCTGAAAACACCGATAATTCTAATTCAAAAGGCAAATCAGAATAATGATTTGCCTTAATCATTTATTATAATTATATATCATCATTTATATATTTTCAATGCTATTTTTCGTTAAACTTGTCTTTTGCGAATAGTTGCTTCTGACTTTCCCTATCGAGCCGACAGGCAGGTTTTTCCCTAAAGCAAAAAACAAGCAGTTGATAATCACCAACCGCCTGTTTTAAATGCATTATATGATATTATCTTTTAGATCCTTTAGCTTCGAAGTCTTCAATATACTGAATAATTAATTTCACAGTACCATCAATTCCGAGGATGCTGCTATTAATAGACAGATCATAACTGTCAGCGCGTCCCCATTTCTTTGTAGAATAGTAATTATAATAGCTCTGACGTTGTTTATCCTTCTTGATCATCATATCTTTCGCTTTATCTTCTGATATATCATAGCGTTCCATAATACGCTTAATCTTAGTTGGTTCATCTCCATGAATAAAGAGATGCAGACAATTCTTATACTCCTGTAACGCATAATCTGCACAGCGACCAACTATAACACATGGAGCTTCATTTGCAATTTTCTTAATGGTATCAAACTGTGCCATAAATACTTTATGGCTAATTGGCATATCTACAAATGCTGAAGAATTATAACCAAATGTGTATGTATCCATTACAAGGTTATATAAAAAGGAATTTGTAGGTCTTTCATCATGGTTTTGCAGCATTTCCTCACAAAATCCACTTTCCTTTGCAGCTCTGGAAAGAAGTTCTTTATCATAACATTTAATTCCATAATGCTGTGCCAACCTCTCTCCTATTTCATGTCCACCTGAGCCAAATTGACGTCCGATTGTAATAATTGTATTCATATCCGTTTCCACCCTTCTGTCAAATTTTATTATAGCCTTGAGATACTTGTATGCATATTCATGTATAAATAAGTATGCTACAACTATTAATATATAAATATTATACAAAAAAACAGCCAAAATATCAATCTTTGATTGATATTTCAAGCTGTTTTTTGCCAGTTTACCAGATATTCTTTATAAAACTATGCCGTTTCCTTCTTAAAAATTTTTGCTTCAGTTAATTTATTTACTTAAGCAAATCTTCTTTACTATTTTGATCTTAATATCTGTAATAATCTTTCAAAGTATTCAGGTAACGGAGCCTCATACTCTACATATTGATTGGTAGAAGGATGTATAAAGCCAATTGTCATAGCATGCAATGTCTGTCCTTCCAGTTTAAATGGACATTTAGCACTGCCATATACCTCATCTCCCAATAACGGATGACCTATGCTGGTCATATGTACTCGGATCTGATGAGTTCTTCCCGTCTCCAATTGACATTCTATATAGGTATATTTTTCAAATCTTTCCAACACTTTATAATGGGTTATCGCAGATTTTCCATTCCTCTCATTGATTGCCATTTTCTTTCTGTCAGTAGGATGTCTCCCGATAGGTGCATCGATAACTCCCTCGTCAGCGGAGATTCTGCCATATACAATAGCTCTGTATTTGCGTGTAATAGAATGTTCCTTCAATTGCTCTGCGATCTTACGATGGGCTTCATCATTTTTACATATGATCAGTGACCCTGTCGTATCCTTATCAATCCTGTGCACAATTCCAGGTCGTAACACACCATTAATTCCAGATAAATCGTTATGGCAATGACACATGATCGCATTGACCAGTGTGCCTTCATAATGTCCTGGAGCCGGATGCACTACCATGTTTTTAGGCTTATTGACAATCAATATGTCCTTATCTTCATAGATAATATCCAAAGGAATATCCTGTGGTGGAATATTCGGTTCTTCACAATCAGGAATTGTAAATTGTACTTTATCATCTACATGAACCTTATAATTCGACTTAACAGGTGCATCATTTATATATGCTTTGCCCTCTTTTATAATCTTTTGTATATAAGAACGGGATAATGTTTCTACATAATTACTGATGCATTTATCAATTCGTTCGCCTTCCATCTGTGGCGTAATCTCAAAAACTACTTCAATCATATCTTTCCTGCTTATTTTACATCGCGGAATTTCTTTGTACGGAATGATAAAAATTCCAAATCACTTTCTTTATATACAAAAAGTAATAAAATTACCAGATAAATAGCCGACAGCGTAACATAAATATCTGCAACATTAAAAATAGGGAAGTTGATCAGGCTGAAATATAAAAAATCAACTACATAATCAAGCTTCAGACGATCTACCATATTTCCAATTGCTCCACCTGCAATACACACTAATGCAATATGAAGTTTCACATATTTATGTTGGTTAGGCGTTTTTATTAATACATAAACGATTACAGCCAAAATAACTACAGCCATAAATATAAAGAAAAATTTCTGGTTCTGAAGCATTCCAAACGCCGCGCCACGATTTTCCAAATAATTTAATTCAAATACACCATCTATGATCGTAACTGGTAACTGATCCTTTAAATATACCACAGCAAAATGTTTCGTCAACTGATCCAGGAATATCAGTACTATCAAAAGTAAAACATCTGCTCCTAGTAAAACTGCCTTCTTCTTATTCATGCTCATCCTCTTCACTAAAATAGATTTCCTGAATTCCTGACATTATTTCATCCTTTGTCACAGTTGTGTCAATCATTGCCTTGCCAACTTTTTTTAGAAGAATGAATTTGATCTTATCCCCCTCAACCTTCTTATCAGATGCAATTAACTGAAGAATTTCTTCGGGGTCAATATTATCTACTGTAATTGGTAGATTAAATGGCACAAACATATCTCTGATCTCATAGTATTCCTCCATGGAAATCAGTTCACGTTTCCATGAAATATATGCAGCCGCCACACATCCGAGTGCAACACACTCACCATGCAAAAGTTCAAAATTTTTTGCTTTTTCAATAGCATGTCCTATCGTATGTCCAAAATTCAGAATTGCTCTTTCACCTTTTTCTGTAGGGTCTTTCTCGACAACCAGTTTCTTATAGGTGCAGCTTTTGACTACCATGTCTTCCAATGTATCCATATCTCTTTCATGGATTTCATACATATTATCAAGGATCCATTCATAAAATGGTGCATTTTTGATAAGACCATATTTCATAACTTCACCCATACCTGCATAGTACTGTCTATCATCCAGTGTTTTCAGTACAGCCAGATTCATATACACCAGTCTGGGCATATAAAATGCACCTACCATATTCTTGTACTGGTCAAAATCTACTCCTGTTTTTCCGCCTACACTGCTGTCTACCTGTGCCAGCAATGTAGTAGGAATCTGAACAAAATCAATTCCCCTTAAATATGTGGCAGCCGCAAAACCTGTAATATCACCCACAACGCCTCCGCCTAAGGCAAGCAACATATCTTTTCTGTCAAACTTATGTTGAATAAGGAATTCATAGATATCGCGAACTGTATCGAGATTTTTGCTTTTCTCACCATCCGGAAATGAAAAGACAACAACTCCCTTACACTTATCCTTCAAAACTTCACAAATATCTTCACTATACAAACTGTTTACTTTAGAATCTGTGATAATGCATAATTTTTTCTCAGCAATATTAAATTTTTCCAGTTCAGTTGGCAGAGATTCAAAATCCTGTTCATATACAATATCATATATTGGCTTATTATTTTGGTTAATAGTTAATCTTTGTGACATAAGATCCTCCCATTTATTACTTTTATTATGAAATAAAAAACTTCCTACTATTCTAAGCAGGAAGTTCTCCCGTAATCATTCTTCTACATTGCGCTATGAGATATGGGGGGTACATTAAATGTACCAGAAACAATTTCCTGAAAATCACCGGATATATCTACACAAGCCGGAGTAATAATAAAAATGTAATTAGATATTTTCTGGAGATTACCACTGATCGCATATGTAGATCCAGATGCGAAATCAATAATTCTTTGTGCGATTTCAACATCTAATCCTTCCAGATTCAGAACCACGGTCTGATTCGCTAACAATGTTTCTGTAATCTCGCGTGCTTCTTCTACGCTAGTCGGCTTGATCACACAGACCTCCATGCCAGCACCAGGTGCACGTTTTACGGAACGAATCGGAGTCACTTTCTGTGTTGCTTTCTTAGCCGGCTTCTCATCCTCATAATCTACTTCTTTATGTAATGCAGGTACCTTCTTTATATTTTCAACTGGTTCTTCATCTTCATAGTAATCTTCGCTATCGTATTCATCTTCCATATCGTTCAATTTCATAGCGTTTAAAAACTTGTCCATAACACCCATATTCTTGTTCCTTCCTTACCTTGACATGTATATGCCACATTCCCTTACACAGTCACTGCGTAATTCCTCTCACCAAAGATACCGGTTCCTACTCTCACATATGTCGCTCCCTCTGATACTGCCACTGCGTAGTCACCTGTCATACCCATGGATAACACTTCCATACTTACATTATCAATGTTTTCACGGCTAATGTCAACCGATAATTTCTTTAATTGTTGAAAATATATACGATTTTCCTCTGAATTCTCTACATAAGGGGCAATTGTCATCAATCCTTTTACATGAACATTCGGAAGTTGTGCAATATCACGTATTAATTGTTTTGCTTCCTCACAATCTGTTCCGAATTTTGTATCTTCACCTGCAACATTCACTTCAATCAGAATATTGACGGATACGTTTTTCTTGGCAGCCTCTTTGCTGATTTCCTCTGCAAGTCTAAATGAATCAACACTATGTATCAGATATACCTTATCCACGATATATTTAACTTTATTTCTCTGTAAATGCCCTATCATATGCCATCGAATGTCTTTAGGTAACTGTTCATACTTTTCAACAAGCTCCTGAACTTTATTTTCGCCAAAATCGCGGCAGCCTGTTTCATATGCTTCCTTTAGCATTTCTACAGGCTTGGTCTTGCTCACAGCGATCAAAGTAACTTCTTTGCGGTTTCTATTGCACGCAGTACAGATATCATCAATTACTTTTTCTACATGTTCTATATTTTCCTGGATCATTTTACCTTTTCCCATCCCTTCTATTGAGTATTCTCTATAGGCTGTATCCTACTTATATGTGAACTGATCATTATCAACGCTGGATGCATCCAGAACAATTCGATCATATACAGTAAGTCCATATTGTGTATTCGAACTTACAATTGCATATTCATCATTCTGGCATAATATTGTAATCTGCTTAAAATCCGCATACCCTTTATTCATATTATACACCCCAATCAGCGTTCCTGATTTACTGACAGCCATTTTATCTGTAGAATCAGGTTTGCATATATAGTCTCCAACATTTAAATTAGTATTATCCACATAAAATTCATCATCCGTAGAACTGTATACTGTAGTTTCTACAAACTCATAGACAACATTTCCGTTTTCATCATAAAATTCTTTAGAAACACCATAATTACCATTTGTTCCACCCTTACTCATATAATCAGCGGGGATGATAAAGAATTCTTTCTCTGCAATAGCCGATAATGGTATCTTAAGTCCTTTTACATCATTTGTTACCAATTCTATATCAACAAAACGATCTGTACAGAAAGAAATACAGGAATTATTAAATCCCAATACAGCATAATCGCCATCATTCTGATGCAGAATTTTCACAGATGCCCATGAACTTTCCTGTGTTTTTATAAATTTTACTTTAACATATCCTTCTTCCTCTATCTCTGCCGCACGATCTGCTTCTATAGGAATCACAATTGACCAGTTTTCATCAGTAACAACTTTAGCAACCGCAGTATTTGCCTCCACCAGATCATTATTATTTACTCTTACCTTCTCATATGCAGACTGGTCAAATACATCTGCTGTCACTTCTTCCGGTTGTAGTTCCTCATATCCATCTGTACTATATACAATATAACCCGACTGCCCTGCCGTACATAGATTGACCATTCCGCCCAGACTTGACTGATTCAATGTTTCCATGCTTTGATACATGTCCAAATTTACGATTTTTACAACAGCGCCTTCCAGATCATATTTAAAATCATATACACTCTGAAAATTTTTGCTGTCGTAAGTACTGTTATACTGTATGATTTCAGAACGGAACTCACTTAGTTCCGTATCTGTATAGCTGTTTTCTCCAAGGTCACTGCTCTCCAGCAAACTTGCCAGCTTGCCACTCTCATCGATCGAATAAACTGTATCACGGGTCGATACACGTTCCCCTTCTCTGATGTAATAATTGATATATCCTGTATATGGCGTAGATATTACCTGTTCATCTCTGATTGCAATACCAGTATATGTCTTTGCTACAGATAAAGACCCCATCTGAATTTCATAACCTCTAATAGGTTCTGACTGCATATACATAACAATGAGCACAACAATATAAACCATCATGGAACCAAAAATAAAAAATTCCATTTTATTCATGGTCTTACCTGAGTGTCTTGATATTTCAACTATTTGTCGTCTTTTTCTGTCTGCCACTCCTGTGCCTCCTGTCAAATAAAGAGCCCCGGATTTCTTCCGGGGCAACCTTATGTATATACAAATTAAAGAGATACTATTACTTTCGATTTCAAAGTTTCCGGTAATTCCGATTCATCCATTGAAACACTTGCTACTATCTTAAATCCAAAGGTATCACTAATACGTTCTA
>CAYRAW010000161.1:0-7127 GCA_964422225.1 uncultured Roseburia sp. | reverse complement strand
AATTACAAGACAAGGACGTCTGATGATGAAGATGATTCTGATGCAGCGGCAAGAAGAAGAGGAACATCAACGACAACTGCAACAACGACTGTGGCAAATGGCACAAATAGTGCGCAGACTACCACTACAACTTCTACGACAGGAACAACAACCACAACAACGACGGCAACGGCACAGGGAGACAGACTTTCTATTGACAAGAGCGGTATCTCTAATAAGGATGTTGGTTCAACGACTGTAGAAGGTGCTGCTGACAACTTTGTAGTGAAAATTTCAGATTCAGACAGTGCAGTTTCAGAAGCACAGGCAGCACTGCTTAATAAGTTTGGAAGCCTTGATGGAATTGTTTATTTCCCAATGGATATTTCATTGTATGATGCTACCGGTAAGAATAAGATCACGGACACAACAGGTTTGAATGTTACAGTTACAGTGCCAATTCCTGATGAGATGATCCAGTATGGCGGTAATGTACATATGGCAGCGATCGAGAACAGCCAGCTTCAGGATTTGAATGTTAAGTTCACAACAATCGATGGTATTGCATGTATGTCCTTTGTGGCACCTCATTTCTCACCATATGTAGCATATGTGGATACACAGAATCTGGTGGCAGGACAAATGCTTGATGCTACACCTAAGACTGGTGATCCGATCCATCCTAAGTGGTTCCTGGCAGCAGGTATGGCATGCCTTTCCATTATCCTTTTTGCATCAGGAGATAAGAGACGCAGAATTAAGATTGCTTAAACGGGAGTAAATGTATGAAAAAACAAATAATTGCTGCAACAGCAGCAGTAGGAGTAGGAATTTTTCTCCTGTTTGCATCAAAGGGATTTCAGGCAAATGCAAAGGGCGAAGAAGATTTTCGGATTAACGGAACAACCTTGACTGCATATGTGGGTACTGACACTTTTGTCAGTATCCCTGATACAGTCACAACGATAGGGGAAGGAGCCTTTGCAGGGAATACGACTCTGCAGAGGGTCGAACTTCCAAGTGGGTTACAGGAAATTCAATATAATGCGTTTGGCGGCTGTACAGCACTTATGAATGTTACGATACCGGATTCTGTGACGAAAGTAGGTCCGGGAGCGTTTAAGGGGTGCAGTGCATTGACAATGGCCGATCTGGGTAAGGGAATCACTTCCTGGGGCTCAGGAGTATTCAATGATTGTACTTCTCTTGACAAATTGATCGTAGATGATGCGAATACCTCACTGGTCTGTTATAATGGTGCACTCTATAACGGTGACATGTCTATGCTTTATCAGGTATTGGCGGCAAGAAGCGGAGACAGTTATGCTATGCCTGAGGAAGTAAAGCAGATAGATACATATGCATTCTGGAATATGCAAAATATCAAGAATGTAAAAGTATCTCCCAATGTATCTACGATTCCGGCTTATGCAATGAGCAGTATGGGAAGCGTAGAAAATGTAATTCTTCCGGATTCTGTAACATCTATTTCGGAAAAGGCATTTGCTAATGATTCGTCTTTAAAACAGGTTATGATCCCTTCATCGGTTAAAAGTATTCACGATACGGCTTTTGCAAACAGTCCTAATGTGAAAATATTAACAACGAAAAACAGTTCGGCGGATACATATGGTCAGAATAAAAATATCCCTGTGATCTATACAGCAGAACTGCCAACGGATTTTAATGACAGTAATGCTGACACACAGGAGAAGCCTGTGATCAAACATACTGAAATATCAAAGGAAGTACAGGGAGAAAACGCAACACAGACCGGGGAAAATAATGATTCTCAGGAAAGTGCATCTTCAAGTGTCGCTTCGGAAGAGAATCCTTTGGACACGAAAGAGGCAGGAGTGGTTGGAAAGACCAGAATCGTGAATGGAAAAGCAGTTGTGCTGATTGGAAAAGCAAATCAGAAGGTGTATGGAACTTCAAAACAGTCCGATGAAAATACAGTAGAGTACGGAGCTTTTTATGGCACACAGGTAGAAGAAGGGCAGGTTAATTAATATGGAAAAAGCCTTTTGGGGAACGGTAGCGGGATGTACCCTTATTTTTGCAATACTGTTGATTATGTATTTGAATAAAAGTGGAGTTTTGGATCAGGCGGCAAATGCGGATCAGACGACTCAGGCAGAGACAACGATAAGTGCAACAGAAGAAGCAGATGAAATTACTTCTTTAATTCAGGAAACGCAGGGAAATTATGCGACTGCAATGAAGGCACTGGATGAAAATGATCAGGAAAGTGCAGAGCAGCCGGAAGGAAGTACTGGGGAGAAAAATGATCAGACAACTACAACTGTCGTTTCACCAAATGGCAACGTAGACCCAAACAGAAATGGTGATCATAATTATTTTATGGACGACCCTTCTGCTACACAGACTCAAACGGATTCTTCTTCATCAGCCTCTCAGACAGATGATACTCCGGAATCCAAAAAGACAGATCTGTATCAGTATGACTTATACAAAGATCATGTTGTTATTACAAAATATCTCGGAAAAGGCACAGATGTTGTAATACCGGATACTTTAGATGGACAGCCTGTCACAGAACTGGCTTCATCAGCCTTTGCAAGTTCCAAAACACTTGTCAGAGTGGAAATACCTGATACGGTAACCACAATGGGAGATAGTGTTTTTAAAAGTGACGCTGCCTTGGTAGAAGTAGTTATGCCAGGGCAATTGACGACCCTGGGACAGAGCGCGTTTGACGGATGTTCGAATTTGACCAGACTGTCAATCCCGGATGGGGTAACACAGATAGGCGATAAAGCGTTTAACAAGTGTATTAATATGACCAGGATTACGATGTCAGATGATACCACAACAATAGGAAAACAGGCTTTTTATGGATGTACGAAATTGACCTCCGTGACATTACCCGGGGCACTGACTCAGATTGGGGATGAAGCTTTTTCAGGCTGCGTGGCACTGGACAAGATCAAGATTCCTTCAGAAGTGACTACAATAGGTAAAAGTGCATTTGAAAACTGTTCAGCGGCAGAAAGTATCAGTATGGGGAATTTGGTTGATTCCATAGGTGACTTGTGCTTTAAAGGCTGTACAAAAGTTTCATCCGTCAAGTTATCGTCTGCATTATCGGAAATTCCTAAGGAATTGTTCTCAGGCGATACCAGCATTACAGACTGTAAACTTCCCAATGGGATCACAACCGTTGGAAACAGTGCGTTTCTTGGCTGTACAGGTTTGACAGCGATCAACATTCCGTCATCTGTAACATCTATTGAGACCAGTGCATTTTCAAGTTGTACGGCGCTTACGGATGTCAGCTTTAAAAGTGGTGTGACGGTAATCGGAGACAGCGCATTTGAGGGCTGTACAGCACTTGCAACAGTAACATTGCCTGCCAGCGTGGTAAGTATTGGAACCAGTGCATTTTCAGGCTGCACAGCACTTGCAGATGTAACGATTCCAAAGGCAACCATGAGTATTAAGTCAGCCGCATTTTCAGGCTGTGTATTTAAAACTGTAACAATTAACAAGATATGCTCCTATCAGTCCGATTCATTCCCGACAGGGATTACAATAGAGAATTATTGATAACTGTTGGATACCTTCTACATATAGTATAGTGATAACAGAAAATAACGCTGGGGGAAGGGACAAATGGACAGAGTGCGAAGAATGATAGGATGTGATTCCCGAAGTGCAACTTATTATACAGGGCGGGGAGTATATGTTGCTGTATTGGATTCAGGAGTGACAAGGCATCCTGACCTGGAAGGAAGAATCATAGGATTTCGTGACTTTTCCAGAAAAAACAGCCGGTCAAGGCAGAATGAAGGATATTATGATGATAATGGACACGGCACACATGTGTAAGGTCTGCAGGAGGTAAGAATATGGTTAAGAGTAGACAAATAAATAAGAAACTGATTGCATGGCTATTGTGTATATTGATATTTGCCTGTAGTCTGATGATCGGCTTTCCCACGAAAGCACAGGGATCTACGTATACACAACTGAATGATGTATATTATGCGGTGGATGGCTGTACAGTCTATGCAGAACCTACTTATACATCTACGGTACTGACAACAATTGCCGCCAATACACCGGTTCGTGTAATTGGAAGTTATTCTAATGGATGGTATCGGATCAACATTGGAGTTATTGCATACTGTAAGATGGACAGTTTGACAACAGCAGGAGATGTGGGGATCATAACGGCGACCGACACTCAGGCATTTTATGCGAAGCAGTCAGCAGATGAACTGGGATATACCTTCCATTATATGGTGTTGAATGATAAAAAGACAATCAGAAAAGATATATTTAACAGTTATATTGGGCAGAAAGTGATTTTGTTTGCCAAGATAGATGATCAACTGGCAGTGTCCTTTAAGATGCTATATGCAGATCCGGTGAAACAGGATATTGATTTGAATTTTAAAAGATCAGCAACTACAAATGGTGATGGCAGCCGTACAATAGAATTAACGGCAGCATCGGAGCAGGCGCTGACAGGGCAGATTGCTATTTTCCAATTCAAAACAGGTTATGATAAAGCGGTCGATATGTATATATGGGACATGAACAATGCGGAATATAATCTGATGAACACGTATTATACGGAGTTTAGTGAATATGCATATGCGCCGGTTACGCAGATCAGTAATATGAAGTATACGGAACTTGAAATAGCAAACAGCCTGACTGCTGAAGTCAGAACGAAAATGAATAATATTCGGAAAGGGATCAAGTATTTATCCTATGATGAAACGGATTATAAGAATGCGTTGACGAGCAGACTTAGAAAAGATACAGAATATGTAGATTATCAATATTAAAACAGGAAAGCACAGAGTATGAAAAATATTCTGTGCTTTTGTAGTTTGGAAGTACTTGCGTGTTGACATAATCTTTGATATACTATACCTGATAAAGCGTATTAACTGTATTAAGATAGATAGTACACTTGCAGGCGAACGGAAAGGGGTAGTTATGCAGGAGAAAATACAGACTAAGAAGAAGCGTGATGATACAGTCATTACAGTAAAAAATTTATATAAAATATACCATATTGGCGACAATAAGGTGCGAGCCTTGAATGGTGTGGATTTTACTATCAAAAGAGGGCAGTTTTGTGCGATCGTAGGTACTTCAGGTTCTGGTAAATCCACGTTGCTGAATATGCTGGCCGGGCTGGAAAAACCTACGAAAGGTGAAATCATCATCGCAGGAGAACATATTGAGACGAAATCAGAGAATCAGCTTGTTAAATTCAGAAGGGAGCACATTGGTTTTATTTTCCAGTCTTTTAATCTGATGGGAACGATGAATGCTGTGGAAAATGTTGCATTACCACTTACTTTTCAGGGTGTTTCCAAAAAAGAGAGAGAGCGTCGTGCGCGTAAAATGGTTCATCTTGTTGGTCTGGATAAATATTGGGATCACAGACCTAATCAGATGTCAGGTGGTCAGCAGCAGAGAGTCGGTGTAGCGAGGGCACTTGTAGTGAAACCGGAAATTATTTTTGCGGATGAACCGACAGGTAATCTGGATTCTAATACATCACAGGAAATTATGGATCTGATGCGCAGTGTTGTGAAGGAGCATGATCAAACGTTGATCATGGTAACACATGATGATCATCTTGCCAGCTTTGCGGATAAGATCATCCGTATTAAGGATGGCAAGATCATAGATATGAAGGATAATACAGAAGGGGTCGAGAATGAGAATGAAGAGAACGATTAAAAGATTACTAATGATGAGTATACTGGTAATTGCCCTGTGCGGCAGTGCTTTGACAGTGTTTGCAGAAGAAACGGACAGTTCTTCAACTACTCAAAGTGCTTCCACTGAGGAAAGAAATAAGGTCAGGGGACAATTAAATCGCTACTATACAGATCTAAAGGCAATATATGATATCCCGGATGAAAATATCAAGAAAATGGATAAAATATACAACACAGCAATGTCATATATGAATTATGCAGACATGACGGTTTCTGAACTCTCTTCTTATGAATCTACGGTAGAAGGGTACTTAAAAGAGATTGCAGACAAGAATACATCAGATACCGATAAATTTCTGATGTTATCCAATGAAGTGCCTATCACAGATGCCCAATATGGAGAAAGTGCATATGTAGTCCTGTCTCTGATCAATCTGGGTAAAACAGACATCACGGATGTTGTAGTAACACCGGCGGTATCTAATGATAAAACAAAATGGCCTTTTGACATTGATCAGGCATATGATGCACAGACTATACAGATCATACAGGCTGCGGATAATACGGAAGATGCCTATAACAAACGTATGGATATCGGCTGGAATTTTGTGGTACGTCAGGATGTATTAACAGGTTGTTATCCATTGACTTTCCATGCTACATATTATCAGAATGGTTCAGCAGTCAGCACAGATATTACCACGTACATTAATGTAAAAGGATCTAATCCGAAGAATTTACTGGTCCCTGATGATAAACAGCTTTCTGCTAATCCACGTATTGTTGTAACAGGATTTACAACAGATCCGGAAACTGTATATGCAGGCAGTGTATTTAATTTAACAATAAGTGTGAAGAATACTTCATCTGAAACAACAGTAAGCAATGTTTTATTTGACCTGGAAGCGACAGTAGAGGGTTCCACTACTGTAGCATCTTATTCGGCGTTTTTACCGACTTCTGGTTCCAGCTCTGTTTACACAGACCACATTGCACCTGGTGAAACATACCAGATGAATATTGAGATGGAAGCCAAATCCGATCTGGCACAGAAGCCATATGTTCTTACAGTTAATATGAAATATGATACGGATGAAGAAATCAATAAAACGGATACGGCCAATGTATCTATTCCTGTTAAACAGGAAGCTAAAATGGATACAGGTACAGCAGAAATTATGCCGGAATCCATTGCTGTAGGGGAACAGTCCAATATCATGTTCAGTGTATTCAATACAGGTAAGACAACTTTATACAATGTGAAAGTTACCTATGAATCTGATGCAATTGACAGTGGTATTTCCTATCTCGGCAATCTGGACCCGGGCGCTACAGGTAATGTTGATTCTATGGTAACCGGTATTGCACAGGATGATGGATCAGGAACCATTACGGCAGTTGTTACCTATGAAGATGAGTCCGGTAATGAGACACGAT
>CAYRAW010000160.1:0-7158 GCA_964422225.1 uncultured Roseburia sp. | reverse complement strand
CCGATGGGAACAACTACGATCATAGAAGTAGGTGCAGATCCGAATGTCAAGAAACGTCAGGCAATTCTGAACAAGAACGTAGGTGATAAGTCAAAATCAGTCAGTCAGATGCGTCAGGTGCTGGAATCAACTGTAGTGAAGATAAAAACAGGTGTAAAATTAACACCGGATCAGATCAAGAACATGAAATTGCTTCAACAGCAGATGACAGAACAGCAGGAGGAATTACAGAAGGAACTTGCTGAACTTGCTGCTTTGGATGAAAGCCTGAAATTTGATGAAGGTGCGCATATTGATGTAAGAGGTACTATGTATCAGGGCGTAGCACTTACCATTTCAGGAGCAACGATGTCTGTCAAGAAAGAATATGCATTTTGCAGGCTGATCAAAAAAGGAGCTGACATCGCATCAACCAATTTATAATGCGCTGTATATGAGGGGGGATCTATATGGCAATCAGCCCGATCATTTTGAACGGAACGATTCAACAGACACAGGATGTACTGCAGAATCAGACGAAAGAAACGCATAAAGCCATGCTTGATCAAGGCAATATTTTTGCGCAGGAAGTCAAACAGGAGCATCAGAAAGCAAAACAAGTCGTTCACTCTGAGAATTCGCAATTCAAAGAAGAACGTTTTGATGCCAGAGAAAAGGGAAAAGGAAGCTATCAGGGGGATGGTGGCAGACGAAGAAATCCCAAAGAGACAGATGGACGTGTAGTGGTCAAACCAGAGGGCGGATTTGATATTAAGATATAAAATTAAGGAAACGATAAGTACAAATGGGAGTTAAGTGAAATGAATTGGATGGAAGCAGCATTACTGGTATTGGGAATTGGGGCATTTGTGGCAAGCTTCTGCCTGCCTGAGAGGAATAAAGAAGAGGAAGAACAGGGAAAAACAATTGATCCGGAAATCATAAAGAGTCTGGTTGAAAAGGAGCTTGCAGATGCTAAGGAAAAAGTATCTGAAGTTGTAGATGAGACACTGGAATATGCAGTTGAAAAAACAGAACGTGCATCAGAGAGAATTTCTAATGAAAAGATCATGGCGATCAATGAGTATTCAGATACCGTTCTGGCAGATATGAATAAGACACATCAGGAAATCATGTTCCTGTATGATATGCTCAATGATAAACATAAAAATCTCAAAGAAACTGCTCAACAGGTAGATAAAACAGCCAAGGAGGCGGAAGAAAAAGCAAACGCTGCAGCAAATGCACTGGCTGCCAAAGAAGAGAAGAAAGCAGAAAGCAAAGGAGAAGAACCTAAACAGAAAGCTGCTCCTAAAAAGAGTAAAACAGAAAAAGCAGTACAGGAAAAGAAGGCTGTGAAAGAAAAGGATCAGCATATTACACTGGATATGCTTGAGTCAGTCCTTCCAAAAGAACAGTTGGAGACTATACAGTCAAAAGAAAATGAGCAGACAGAATTTCAGACATTACAGCCACAGAAACTTCCGGAAGTTAAGGAGTTTTCTTTTGCAGAGCAGGCACCGCATATTGAACGTCCTGTAAAACAGGAAGAACAGGCTGCCAATCTTGAGAATACCGTTTCCATGATGAGGGAAGCATCCGTGCAGGAGGAAGAAATTCCAGAAGAAGAGCCTCTACAGGAGAATAATAATGACAGGATACTCAGACTTCATAAAGAAGGTAAGTCCAGTATAGATATTGCAAAAGAACTGGGACTTGGTGTAGGTGAGGTCAAACTGGTCATTAATTTATTTAAAGGTGCATGAGAGATAAAAGGAAACGGGGATATAAGAAATGAAATTAAAATACTATTTAAGAGGGCTGGGGATCGGAATCGTAGTGACAGCTTTATTAATGGGATATAGTAATAAAAATCATGCGGCAGAGCAGACTGTTGAGGAACAGACACAGGAGAATGCAGGTGATCTGCTGGCAGACAGGATCGGAGAAGAAATTTCTACAGAAACAGAAGAAGCATCGGAATCAGAAATGCTGGAGAGTACTTTCACAGAAGAGATTACATCTGAGCCGGAGAGTGAAACGGAGACATCAATGGTTCAGACAGAAGAAACAGTATCTGATACAGAAAGTGAGACAGAACAGGCAGCTGCAGCAGAAGATACCTCTGCAGGATCAGAGTCACAGAAATCTGAGGAAAGCAGTGAGACAGAGAGTGTGGAACAGACTGTATCAGCGCGCCCGGTAAACATTACAGGTGCAGTTGAAATTACAATTGCAAGAGGTGATGACTCAGGTACTGTGGCACGCAAACTTCAAAATGCAGGATTAGTAGAGAATGCATCCGAATATGATGCATACCTTATGCAGCATGGATATGATAAAAAGATCCGAGTAGGTTCTGTCACGATACCGGCAGATTCCACATGGCAGGAGATAGCAGAATATATATCGGGCGGACGATAAGTAAAAAATACATAAGTTTCTGAAAATACATAAGTTTCATGAAAACCTCTTGCACAAGAGGTTTTTCTATGTTAAAATGCAAATGTTGTGACTGTGTAAAAATATAGCACACAGGATAATAAACTATTCACGTATGCTGATTTGTGGCCCATTGCCCGGCTCAGGGTGGCACACAAAGGTGAGGCAGGCGGAAGGTGCGGAATGACCGCAGAAAATGGAGGTAAAAACATGAGCGTTATTTCAATGAAGCAGTTATTAGAAGCAGGTGTTCATTTTGGACATCAGACAAGAAGATGGAACCCTAAGATGGCTCCTTACATCTTCACAGAGAGAAATGGTATCTATATCATTGACTTACAGAAATCTGTAGTTAAGGTTGACGAGGCTTACAAGGCTGTAGCTGATATTGCAGCACAGGGCGGTACAATCCTTTTTGTTGGTACTAAGAAGCAGGCTCAGGATGCAGTTCAGACAGAAGCAGAGCGTTGCGGCATGTTCTATGTTAATGAGAGATGGCTTGGTGGTATGCTTACAAACTTCAAGACGATCAGAAGCAGAATTGCCAGATTAAAGGCTATCGAAACAATGGCAGAAGATGGTACATTTGATGTTCTTCCTAAGAAGGAAGTAATCCAGATCAAGAAGGAATGGGAGAAGCTTGAGAAGAACCTTGGCGGTATCAAGAACATGACTAAGATTCCTGATGCTATCTTTGTAGTAGATCCTAAGAAGGAAAGAATCTGTGTACAGGAAGCACATGCACTTGGTATTCCTCTTATCGGTATTGCAGATACTAACTGTGATCCTGAAGAATTAGATTACGTTATTCCTGGTAATGATGATGCGATCAGAGCTGTTAAGTTAATCGTTGCAGCTATGGCTGATGCAGTAATCGAAGCTAAGCAGGGTGAAGTTATGGCAGACGTAGCAGAAGCTGAGACAGAAGAAACAGCAGACGCTGAATAATTATATAACTGGAAACAATCTTATATTATACAGGAGGAGTATAAACTTTCTCCTGTATATTGGAGTTTAGGAGGAAATAAGAATGGCTATCACAGCAGCAATGGTAAAAGAGTTAAGAGAAATGACCGGTGCAGGTATGATGGATTGTAAGAAAGCTCTTAACGAGACAAATGGTAACATGGATGAAGCAGTTGAATTCTTAAGAAAGAATGGACAGGCTAAGGCTGAGAAGAAAGCTGGCAGAATCGCAGCAGAAGGTCTTTGTAAGGTTCTTACAGAAGGAGATAAGACAGCAGCAGTTGTTGAAGTTAACTCTGAGACAGACTTTGTAGCTAAGAATGCTGAGTTCCAGAACTATGTTACAGCAGTAGCACAGCAGGCTCTTGCAACATCAGCAGCAGATATCGATGCTTTCCTCGCAGAAGCTTGGAATGCAGATACATCTAAGACAGTAAAGGATGCTTTGGTAGAGAAGATCGCAGTTATTGGAGAGAACTTATCAATCAGAAGATTTGAGAAAGTTGTTGAAGAGAATGGCTGCGTTGTAACATATACTCATGGTGGTGGAAGAATTGGCGTTATCGTTGATGCTGAAACATCAGTTGTAAATGATGCAGTTAAGGAAGCTCTTACAAACGTAGCAATGCAGATCGCAGCATTATCTCCTAAGTACATCTCTACAGAAGATGTATCAGAAGAGTACAAGGCTCATGAGAAGGAAATTCTTTCAGAGCAGATCAAGAACGATCCTAAGATGGCTGGTAAGCCTGAGAAGGTTATTGAAGGCGCAGTAAATGGTCGTTTGAATAAGGAATTAAAGGAAGTTTGCTTGCTTGAGCAGGTATATGTTAAGGCTGAAGATGGTAAGCAGTCTGTTAAGCAGTATATTGATACTGTAGCAAAGGCAAACGGAACAGATATTAAGATTAAGAAGTTTGTTCGTTTCGAGACAGGTGAAGGTCTTGAGAAGAAGCATGAAGACTTTGCAGCAGAAGTTGCAGCTCAGATGGCTGGAAAGTAATAGAAGTTGAGTATAAAAAAGGCATTATACCATGTAGGTATGATGCCTTTTTTCTATCCCATAAGGTGCATTAATTCAGCGACTAATAGACCTCCGCCTGTACCAATAATATAACCTGATAATGCCATAATGATTCCAACAGGTACCAGAGAGCTGTTATATGTGCCGGCAAGTATGGGGGCAGTTGCAGTTCCACCAATATTTGCCAGAGAGGCTACAGCACAGGTAAAAATATCCAGATGAAAAATTTTGGCAAATAGAAGCATGATCAAAATGTGGAAAATAAGAATTAAGAACCCGGCAATTATCCACATAAAAGTATTTCCCATATTGCTTAGATCAGCACGGGAAGCGATCAAGGCAATGACAATATAGAGAAGGACAGTAGATATTTCCTCAGTCCCCTTTATTTTGCCTACAGGAGTCATGGCAAGCATATTACCGCTACCGCCCATCCAGCTTCCACACAGAGCACCTAAAGCTTCCCACGAATTATTACCAAGATAATCATATAGAAAGAAGTAACAGATTAAAAAACCGAGACCAATGGAGAGTGAAGCAGCAGTGAAACCGATTAGCATTTTGAGTCCTAACCGAAAAATTTTTCGTAAGTCGCAACGTAACAACATGAGGAACAACATAGAATATAAAAGTGGATTTTTCAATGCAGAATATGTTGATGCGGTTGCCTGCAAATCCCGGAAACCTGACGTACATAGTGCCATAAACCCTATATAGATCAATACAACGGGTGGAATAAACTGGAAGAAACGTCTGGCAGTAAGTATGGAACAAAAGAGTCAGGCAGAGACTATGGTAGAATTGCTAGGAAGGTTTGTCATATAAGGAATGCTTGCATTTTAATGCTATGTCTGTTATGCTAAACAATGTGAAAAAAATATCTGGTAGTTTTTTCATAGGGTAAATTTGTGTCTGCGTGCACTTGATACAGACTCGGTGTGTGCAAAGAATGTGCGTAGAAATAGGGATTAAAATGATAAATAAGGCAGAAAACGCATGCAGATAAAGAGAAAAAAGGGGCAGCGCATTATGATATGGCTGCTTTTGGTAATGGTTATATTTATAGATTGTGGAACAAGACTTGACGCAGGTGCGCAGGTCTTGTTTTGTTTGCATGAACACATTGATTATGAACTTAAAGAGAACTATGATACAGACTGCATGATACAGACAGAGCAGTTGATACATCAGAATACATACTTATTGCAGGAACAACTACGATGCAGTGAATCACTGACAGTTCAGGGCAAGTTGTGGAGAAACCCAAGCAGTATACGCTTTGACTACATCATAGGCATATGTATTTTGGCACTGTTGCTGGCTTTGTCTGGACAAAAAAACAGAAAAATACATATTTATGATAATCAGTATATTTTGCAAAGGTACTATCATATTATTTATATACAGGATTCGGATGGAAGAAAGAAGTATTCATGCTGTAATATTAAGTGAGTTTAAGGAAAGGCATGGTTATAAATAATATGTTAAAAAATTTAATAAAGGGTATGATGATCGGAATAGCCAATATTATACCAGGGGTTAGCGGTGGAACACTTGCAGTATCAATGGGCATCTATGATAAGTTGATACATTGTATTACACATATCATATCGGAGTTTAAAGAAAGCATGAAATTCCTGCTTCCGATTTTTGCAGGAGCTGGCATTGCGCTGATAGCACTTACTTTTGTAATAGAGGCATTGTTCACTTATTATCCGATACCTACTAATCTTCTGTTCATTGGATTGATCGTGGGTGGTCTGCCGCCTGTTGTGGGTAAGGTAAAAGGTCATAGTGTAACAATTGGGCAGATACTGGCAGGTGTATTATTTTTTGCGCTTGTAGTAGGTATGGCTATGCTTGGAAGTGATGGGAGCACAGAGGTATCTCTGGATGTGAATATATGGACGATCATCAAACTATTGCTTGTTGGTATTATAGCTGCGGCAACGATGATCGTACCGGGAGTCAGTGGCTCTATGGTCTTACTTATACTGGGATATTATCAGCCGATCATTCGCCAGATCACACTATTTTGTACTGCATTGGTATCGTTTGATATTCAAGGAATCATAGGGGGATTTTTAATACTTTTTCCATTCGGAATAGGTGTGATCATTGGAATATTAGGAATTGCAAAGATTATAGAAGTTATTTTCGCAAAATATCCTATGCATGCATATTATGCTATAATAGGGTTGATTGCAGCATCGCCGATAGCAATTCTCATATGTAGTGATTTCTCGGGTTTTAGTATAGGAATGTTAATAGCAGGAATTATTGCGTTTATAGTAGGATTTGGAATAGCAATTAATTTGGGAGAAAAATAGAATGGAAGAACTCATGTCACGTCACGGTGGTATGGGTTTTTCTATTTTATTTGTGTTAATATACATTTGGTGTACATAAAATGTATGAAAATAAACAGAACTTAAAATATAGTATCAAGATATTTACAAAGAAAAATAGTTATTATATGAAGTAGAAACGATGCACAATTCAAACAATTCAAAAGTATTTTAAAAGACGCAAGACTTGTTTAAACAGAATTTATGCGGCTTATGAAGAAAAAAGAGAATAAATGTAAAAAGATACAATTTCCTGTTGACATACATGTATTGGAGTGATATTATAGCAAATGTCGCTGATAACTACGGCGAAACAACATAAGAAAATTTAAGATTCTGCAATAATCTTAAAAATTATGTAAAATAGTGCTTGACAAAAAATGACAGACATGGTAATCT
>CAYRAW010000159.1:0-7167 GCA_964422225.1 uncultured Roseburia sp. | reverse complement strand
TACAGGATGAAAAGAAAGACAGTGATGGTAATGTAATTCAGGAGGAGAAATGGTGTGGCGGTGATAATATAACGCCTACTGATCATGGATCAATTGGTTTATCCAAATAATTAAATACATTGGTTATGAGAGGACATGTCATTGTATGATGTGTCCTTTTATAATATGGGGAGTAGTAACTCATGCGTTCCGCACAAAATTTAGCGGAAAATTTTGCGCTACACGCATTCGTTGGTAAGGGCATTTCTAGCTAGTGTGCTTTGGCACACTAGCCATACAACACATAACATATGTTTGTAATTTGCTTGTAATGATAAAAACACGGATTTGCAAAAGGTCTGGAATATGCTCCTTTTCGTTGAATTTACTGGATTTCTGAGTATGCTGTAAATCGGCGCTATAGGTTCGATTCCGGTCGCCGGCATGACTTTTTTAGAGAGGAACTGTAGAGATACAGTTCCTTTTTCATAGTATTGATATCTAGTTCCATTCCTCTGCTAAGAGAAAATCGCGGATATTTCGATGTTTGATACCATTTCTGCTCATATCAAACTCATCGAGTGATACTACATATTTGGGAAAATTATCACGGATATTGTTGTAAGCTCCAAACTCCCGATTAATTGTTTCTTCAGAAGCAAGAAGGTATGCAACCTGTACATACAACTTTTCACCCTGCTTGTCACAAACAAAGTCTATTTCTTTATCACCTGTCCTTCCAACGGTCACCTTATATCCCCGGCGCAGTAACTCCAGATAAACGATATTTTCCAAAATCAGATTTATGTCACGCATATTTCCACCGAAAACCGCCTCGCGGATGCCATGGTCGGCAATATAATATTTCTCATTGGAAGCGAGAATCTGCTTATCCTGCAAATCTTCCCGCTTCACTTGATAGAACAGATAAGCATCACAGCAGTATTTGATATAATTCAGAATAGTTTCAGGTGCGACGGTTCGCTGTTCATTCTTCAGAAATCTGGCAAGGGAAGTCGCAGAGAAGGTGGTTCCTACATTTGTGATCACATAGGAGATAATTCGTTCCAATAGGTCAACATCGCGAATTTTGTTTCTTTTGACAATGTCTTTGAGCTGAACGGAGTTAAAAAGGTCATGCAGATATTGTTTTGACGGTGCATCGGCATAATGAATGTTTGAAAGATAAGGCATGCCACCGACAAGCAGATACTTCTGAAAACACTGCCGGATCGACTCGTTTGGTGCAATGGTGCGGTATAAATCTATAAATTCTGCAAAGGAAAAGGGATAAATCACAAACTCTACATAGCGGCCCCCAAGATAGGTTGCAAGTTCACCAGAAAGCAGCCGGGCATTAGAACCGGTAATATAGATGTCGCAGTCCAGTGAGATACGCAGGGAATTTATACATTTTTCCCAGGCTTCAACTTCTTGAATTTCATCAAAGAACAAGTAGACCTTACCTTCAATTTCAGCAGTTCTCTTTTTTATTTCATCATGAAGAGACTTGGCAGTCTGCAAATGAGTATAACTCATATCTTCAAAGTTGATGGAGATAATCTGGTCGGGATTAACTCCTGCCTCTTTCAGCTCCTGTTGGATCAATTCCAGCATGACTGATTTTCCGCAACGTCGAATACCGGTCATGACCTTTATAAGATCAGATCCGATGAATGGACGGATGCGGCTCATATACATTTCACGTTTGATCATAAGTTTCGTAGCCTCCATTCTGAGAATTCATAGAGTATATAATATAGTATATCTAATTTATAACTGAAATACAATTTATAAAATAGAATTTTATAAGTTATAACTTATAAAATAACAAAAAGAAATGTATTGATGGATGTGGTGCAACACAGGATATACAGTAGCAAGTTTGCAGTGAATGTGTTAGACTTATCACATATAGAACCGGCAATTCAGGCGCTTAAATCAAAATAATTTATAAAAAAGACAGGGTAATTCTATGTCGAGAACGTTATTTTACGTCATAATTGGCTATTTATCGGGCAGTATATGAGCTGGGCAATCTTTATCGTAGACTGCCTTTTCGCTCTCCTGTATACTTCCTGAATTGTAAGATGGTGCCAGTCATGGAGCGGCTGTTAAGTGAGAAACAGTATGATTATGTGGTTATGCCGCATTTGTATCCGGCAGAGATATTGACATATATGAAGAAGCATGGTTCCCAAGGATAGACTTGTGCCACTTGGAATTCCAGTACGCAGGGAATTTGCGCAACCTTACGACAGACTGGAAGTAGCAGGCAGACTGGGATTGGACAGTAAGCTGCATCATATTCTGATTACCGGCGGCAGTATTGGTGCGGGGAAATTGGTCAGAGCAGTAAAAGTACTGGATAAACGTTATCATAGAGACAGAACAGTGAAGCAGTCTGATGACTGCGAAATGATTCACAGACAGCATGCGGTGATCAATGCAAGGGCGCTGGAAGATATATGTGATTATATGGAGCAGTGACGAAACTCTTTTGCACTGTTCCTTTTTGTGGTATACTTGCACATATGAGAGGCGACATAACGTAAAATACTGTTTAAACAGATATTTGCGAGGTTATGAGATATTATGAAAAAATATGTATCTATGTGGGGCAATGCAATTTCCATTGCAGACAGAAAGCCGGAGAATTACGCTAAGGATCTGACTCTTCGATATCCTGTACATCCTATGTTTGATGGGGATAAATTGAAAATAACACTGGATAATTTCTGTGGAACGCAGCCGGTCACGATCAGTGAAGTATATATAGCTGCTAATTTGTCTAATGGCAGCAGAGAGATCAGACAGGAGACAGTGAAGGCGGTAACTTTTTCAGGAGGGACTTCTGTTACGATTCCGGCAGGAGAGGCTGTAGTCAGTGATGAAGTGGAGTTTGCCGTAAAACGTGGAAATGACATAAGCGTCAGTTTTTATCTGGGAGACTTTACGCAGATGCGCTCTGCAGTACTGATCACAGGTCCACTGTCTAAGGGATATTATTCGGTAGGTAACTATGCGGCAAGTGCAGAATTACCACTTGATCTGACCAGAAATACCAATTGGTTTTATTTTCTGAGCAATATAGATATTTATACAGACAGCAGTAATCGTGCAGTGGTTTGTTTCGGGGATTCCATTACCTCACAGGCGTGGCCGGATTATCTCAGTCTGCGTGTTGAGAAGGAGCAAAAGGAACATACTGCGATCATACGCCGCGCAGCCAGTGGGACGAGAGTTCTGCGCCAGTATGATAACATTACGTATGACTCCTATGGATTAAAGGGTGCGACCCGTTTCCCAAGGGAGGCGAAGGTAACAGGGGCAGACACGATCATTATTCAACATGGGATCAATGATATCATTCATCCGGTTGGTGTGGAAGTGAATCCGTTCCGCCCATGGAGTGATCTGCCTACGGCTCAGGAACTGGTAGACGGTCTTTGCATGTATGTGGAAAAAGCCAGAGAGTATGGCTTGAAAGTTTATATTGGTACTCTGCTTCCGATATATGGATGGAGAACATATGAACCTTTCAGAAATGATCTGCGTAATACTGTGAATGAATGGATTCGTACTACTGACGAAATAGATGGATATATAGACTTTGATGCTGCGCTCAGAGCAGCAGATAAGCCGGAGGCGTTTGCAGAAGGGTATGACAGCGGGGATCACCTGCATCCTTCTGACAGGGCATATGAACGCATGGCTTTGACGGTTCCGGATATGCTATTAAAATAATATTGAAAACTTATATGCCGAATAGTTTGGATTGGAGTAAGATAAATGACAGGATTGGAGAAAGGAATTACAAAAGAAGCAATCAGAATGGCATTGGCGGCACATCAGGTATCAAGATTTTTATTTGCGTCTATTCGGTTTAAACAGGGAAAATGGACGAAAATACATATATAAAAAACGAAGGAGACAAAGAACATGCCGACACTTCTATTTATCAATGCCTGTGTAAGGGGTAAGGATTCAAGGACACTTGCCTTGTCTGAAAGGCTTTTGACAAGCATCAAAGAAGCGAATCAGAAGGATATGGCTTTTAAAATCGAAGAAATCAGACTTTCCACGGAGAACCTGATTCCTCTCAATTATGAGAGATTACAGAGAAGAGATGAATTGCTGGCTAATGGCATATATGAGGACAGTATGTTTGATTATGCGAATGCCATGGCACAGGCGGATATGATCGTAATTGGGGCACCATACTGGGATATGTCTTTTCCTGCATCGCTGAAAATATTTCTCGAAGCAGCAAGCGTTGTGGGGATTACTTTTGCCTATGCAGAAGATGGAACCCCGGTAGGCTTGTGTCAGGCGCAGGATATGTACTATGTAACGACCAGTGGCGGATACATTGGTAATTGCAATTTTGGATTTGAATATGTAAATGCTTTATGCAAACTATTCGGGATAGAACATTCCCATTTTGTCAGTGCTCAGGGACTTGATATGGAAGGGGCTGATATTGAGGCAATTCTGGAACAGGCTGTGATCGAGGAAGCGTAATATTATGATTAGGACAAAAAACAGGAGTCAGATAGAAACTCCTGTTTTTTTGTCCGTATATAATTTTATTTTTCTTTGCCAATGACAGGAAGCATACCTGCTTTTCTAAGAGCGGGGCGAACTGCCATATAGACAACTACGGATACGATGGTAGATGTTACTGCGTTAATGGAAGTAGCAGCTACATTCCATGCAAGTGTCAGTTCGGCAGCAGGTTTGCCAAGGATAAGCAGTTTATAGAAATATCCAATTAATGGATCAAAGATCACATTGAATAACAGACCGCCGATTGCTGCAAGGATAGTCCATTTTAATACGTGCTTTGTATCGTTGGATGTGGAGATCTTGCCGCATCTATGAGCAATAATACCTGTAATAAGACCGATACAGAACTTTAAAAGAAAGGTCTTAGGTGCATATACTACGTAAACAGGATCCAGAAGGTCACCGATCGTCATACCAATTGCACCACCGATACCACCGTATACGCCACCAAGAAGCAGAGCGCCAAGGACACAGACTGCATTGCCCAGATGAATACTTGTAGCATCACCACCGGGAAGTGTGATCTTAATCTGCAGGAAAGTGAACACTACATAGGAAAGTGCAGCCATCAGACCTGTCAGAGCGATTTTGTAAACTTTGTTGTTCTTCTGATTCATAACATACCTCATTTCTGCATTATAGAATGCACTTTTTCTGATCCATTGCATGAAATATTCAGGAAACCTGTTATATTATGCTGCAATGATTTGTATTTGTACATAAGTATAGTAAAAAGTGACTTTTTAGAAATAGACAATTTTAAATATATTTTAAAGGACAGTTATAAAAGCCCAATTTCATACATAAATAAGGTTGATTTTTCCAGACAAATACGATTAAATAGAGATATAGAGCCTTGTGGGAGCGGGGTCGGGTCAGAAAGGGGTTATGCAGTATGAGTAATTTTGGAGAAAGCAGACAGACAGAGACAGCAATTATTTCGAAGGGGACAATCATTAATGGTAACGTGGAAATAACAGGTAAACTTGAGATGTACGGCACGATCAATGGTGATATCCAGTCAACGGATAAGGTCAATATATACGGAAGTAATGTCAATGGCAATATCAAGGCAAATGAATTCAGTGCAAAAGATGCATTTATTGAGGGAAAGATCGAATGTGCGGAGAGCGCAACTATTCGGGAGAATACAGTTGTATTAGGAGATATCAGTGCAAACAGTCTTATGGTAGATGGTGCAATTCAGGGTAAACTGGATATACATGGTCTGGTAACATTAGGAGATAAGGCAATTGTAGACAGTGATATTAAAGCAAAGTCTATTCAGGTAAGCAATGGAGCCGCCATCAATGGCTACTGTTCTTTATGCTATGCAGAGGTCACACCAAAGAATTTCTTCCCGGAAACAGAGCCTGCCAAAGCAGCAGGAAGTGCAAAAAATACGGAAAAGACCCGTAAGAGTGCTGCTTCATAGGAAGTATAGGAAAACGATATACGAAGAGACAAGCCTGACGCAGTATTATGTCAGGCTTTTTCTGGATTCATAATACAGTAGATACTGAAAGGCATGAGGATTGATATGGGAGAATACAGGAGAGGAACAAAGGCAGATATAGAGGATATACTGGATTTTGCAGATATGGTATTCAGTATGTCATCAGGAAGTACGGATTTCGAAGAGATTCTGCCCAAAGCGTATTCTAAGGAGAGAAGTGATGTGGTCATGCATCATTTGATATATGAAGGGGGCGCGATCAGGGCGCTGATCGATGTCTATCCGGAAATTCTGGAAATTGAAGGGCAGTTCCTGAAATGTGCATATATCGGAACCGTCAGTGTTCATCATAAATCCAGAGGAAAGGGTTATATGATCGAACTGATGGCTAAGGTAGAAGAAGACCTGCGGGCACAGGGATTTGACATGCTTATACTGGATGGCAGCCGTAAGCGGTATCAACATTATGGTTTTGAAAAGGCAGGAATCAAATATTGTTTCAATCTTACAGAGAACAGTATCAGACATTCTGGCATACAGGAATCAGATACATCCGGACTTCATTTTGAATTGATCGAAAATGAAGGAGATAAGCTGCTGGATACAATCTATGGGTTGTATCAGAAGAGACATGTCACCATCAGGGACAGGGAATCTTTCTATCTGTGCACAAAGAGCTGGAATGCAGATCTCTATGCAGTAATGCAAAAGGAGCAGTGTATTGGTTATCTTAATGTATCGGCAGATGCAGTATCAGTTTATGAAATCGGACTGGCACAGGAGCAGATGCTTCCCACAGTGCTAGCAGCATATATGTCAGAGATGGATATAGAGGAACTTGGAATTAATGTGGGAATGGATGAAATGGATAAGATACCACTTCTTGATGAAATCAGTGATTATTATACATTATCCATGTCACATCAGGTTAAGATACTGAATTATGAGCACACACTGTTTTTCTTATTTCTTTGGAAGAGGAAGTATAGCACGCTTGTGGATGGGCATTATGTGATAGGAATAGAAGAGGCTGACGCACAGATCTGCTATAAGATTGATGTATCAGGGAAAAATATCTGTGTAGAGCAGACCACAGAAGCACCGAATGCGTTTTTTGACCGGTTATCGCTGGTCAGAAAGTTAACGACAGGATATTATTATGC
>CAYRAW010000158.1:0-7180 GCA_964422225.1 uncultured Roseburia sp. | reverse complement strand
ATTGGACTATTGGTCTTCCGTCTAGTTCTGTATTTGTTGAAGCAGGCGAAGATTGCACGACTGCTAATATCGAAAAGATATCCAGTCAGAATGCAGTCATAGTTTGCACATTACAGATTTATGTTAGAGGCGAAGTCTGGACTCTTGCGTATGATGGTACTGCAATCAATAATGTTGATACGGATAAAACTGGTAAGACAGGAATTAAAATCTTTGATGAAGGTACTTATGCTGATAAGGTTTATACCCCGCCAGTTGATCCTGCTACAGGTAAAGAGGTAACAGATCCTATTGTTTCAGTTTACTCTAATGACCACACATCAGCAGATGATTTGAGGACAGAAGGATCTCATTAAGGTAGTTATGGCACTTTGGTTAGTTCCAGAGCACCATGCTTTACCTACGAAAATGTTTTGAAAAGTGGATATATAACTGAAGATATCTTTACTTCAAGTTATAATATAAATAGAAAAGCGAGGTATTCTATATGGGAGCTTTAAAAGCATATGTAGTAACAAAAGGTAGTTCGGATGGCACATTGAAAGTTGGAGACAAGGGTTGGTTATCTGAGAATGGCGATTTAAATGTACCAGCTCTTGTAGGTTGGCTGGAACATTTACAAGAAGGATGATTTTGAAGTTGAGTTGTGCGACGATTATTATATAGCTGTTACACAGCACTCAGAAGTTTTAAGAAAAGTAACTGATTAAATGATTGGTGTATTGTATCAATACTCTAATTATCTAATTATTTTATTTCTATTTTGAGTTTCATTCAAAGAAATGTATATAAAACTAAATATGGTGTTTTATTGAAGTTGAGGCAGCACATCTGTGCTGCCTTTTAATATATTGAATATGTGGTGCTACTGTCTTATATGAGGCATTCACATAGAGCGAAAAATTTTTATGAGGTTTCCTTTTGGGTAAAATTATTAATAGATGCTTTGTAGTATCACATATTCAATGTATTAAGGTGTATTTTATAATTTGTGAGGAGAAGAAATGAATAAGAAGAAAGTAATTTTATCATATCTACTTTTAACAGTAGGTGCAATTATTGCAGCGGCTGCAATCAAGATTGTTTTGAGTCCGAATAATATTTTGGACGGTGGTATTGTTGGTATAAGTATCATATTAAGTAAATTATATAGATGGAAATTGGGTATGTTGACGATTCTGTTCAACATACCATTTCTGTTATTAGGCTTTAAAGAATTAGGCGCTAGGTTCCTCGTTAAGGCATCGTATGCTATGACAGTATTTTCAATAGCAACAGAATTCTTGCAGGGAATTAATCCAGTGACAGATGATAAACTGTTGGCTACTGCGTTTGGCGGATTGTTCTTAGGTATTGGTGTTGGTTTAGTGCTTAAAGCTGGTGGTTGTTTAGATGGCACAGAGATCTTGGCTATTCTGATAACAAAACATTTATCTATGTCTGTAGGTCAGATGGTTCTCATGTTTAATATAGTCATTTATTCTGCAGCTGGGTTACTATTTGGTGTAGATAGTGCTATGTACAGCTTGCTTACATATTTTATTACATCTAAAGTGATGGATTTTGTGGAAGCTGGGTTGAATCAAGCTAAAGCTGTTATGATCATTACTAATGATGCAGAAGATATGGCTCAAACAATTTATAACAAAATTGGCAGAACAGTTACGATTATGGAAGGTAGTGGATTAATCAGTGGTAACAAGTACGTCCTTTATTGTGTTGTTACTCATGTTGAAGTGGCAGAGTTGAAAGACATTGTTCGTGAACAGGATGTATCTGCTTTTGTAACAGTTTCTGATGTATGTGAAATCATTGGTTCCCATATCAAATCAAATAAAGCTAAAATTGAGGTGTAAATAGAATGAATTTTGAAATTCCAAAGGAATTAACAGGTGGTCTTGAGCCGCAACATGTCATACAGTGTAATGAAATTATAAAGGTTTGTAATGACCCTAATGAAAGTTTGCGTAAAACATTCAGAAAGGCTGTAGCTATTATAGTTGCAGCTTTAGTTATTATGTCAGTTATTTGGCATGAGAATGTTTTAAAAGAGTTGAGCCGGTCTGCAGAGATTTGCTTACTGATTGCTATTTGTGTAGCATTTGCTCCTCTTAGCTATGTAGAAAAGAAGTTTCCAGTAGAAATACAATTTTATGATGATTTTATGATTGTTTGGTTGAAGCAACATTATTTTGATAATGAGCTTACACGGATGATGTTTGAAAAGTATGATTATGATAGTCTTTCAAAGATTCAGTATAAAAGCAGTGCTAAACGGCTCTTGATATTTGGCGGTGTTGACTATATCTGGTATGACTATAGGGATAAGCATACACTTCAGGACAATCCTAAAGCACACAGAAGTCTGGATGAAGGGATGATTTCCTTTTATCCGGCTGAGGATATTTTAGAAGAGTTAGGTAAATACTCACCAATACCAGTGACAATTGAGCCGCGGATATAATTGGTAAATTTGTTAAAAGTAAACAGTACTGTCTACTCATACGAGTATTGCTTTGCAAAAACATTTCACCTCGTTCAGATTTCCCTTTAAATCTTGACAGTACTGTTTATTTTTATATATTATTATATTAGTGAAAGAGGTGATAGAATGATAGATATTAGTGGAAGGAGACGGGAGAATACATCTTCCATACTATTACCTACAGAAGAAGATTTGAGACTATTATCTTTTAAATGCTCATATGGTAAAAGTTTGAATAAATTAACAGTTACAGAAGATATTGTAAAATGTGTTCTATCCGATGTAATAGCATATGACATTGCAGTAAGAGATTGTACGATAAGCAAGAATATTCTATATCGTATAAAAACGCCTGAATCTATATTAAGAAAATTAAGTCGTCACCCTGACTTGAGGTTTCAGTCAGTATTTAATGATATATTAGGGTTTCGTATAAGTGTAAATGAATATCCAGAAGAAATACCTAAATATTACAGGATGGTAGATTTACGTAATGGGAAATCAGAGGACGATGGTTATAGAGCTATGCATCTTTACTACAAATTAGATAACTATCATTACCCTATTGAAGTACAGTTATGGTCTAAACAGGATTACGAATTTAATTTATGGATGCATTCTTATGGATACAAACAATTATCTAGTGATATGCTATTACACATGAAAAATATGTATCTATCTGGTGATATTAGTAATTTTGATGAATATATGAGAGAGGTGAAAAGTTATGTATAAAGAAGCAGAAGGGTGTCAAGATTTCATTATTGTGAAAGACTTCTACAAATATGGTTCTGCATGCATGTGCTTTAAACCAGATGATCAGGACTCTTTTAGATACTTACTTGCACAGTGTTTGTTATTAGCTAAGTGGCCGATACAGGTTGTAAGGTTAGGTGGTATTAATGCATTAGATGGTTATGGAGAATATGCCCCTTATACATTCTACACAGATTCACAGGATTTGTTAAATATTTGCATGTCAGGTGAGGCACCGGGTATTTATTTACCGGGTATGGAAGAATTAAAGGAGAAAGAAAGAGAGGAATATAGTAATTGGAGTATCCTATAGGATACTCTCTTTATTTTGGAGGCTTAATGAATGAAACGATATAAACATAGGAAATTGCCATGGTAGAAGCGGCCTCTCTTGACATCGAACAGCCTCTTAACATGGTCTTTGATCATCCATTTCTTTATATGATCATGGATATGGATACTCAAATTCCTCTGTTTATTGGAATTATTGATAATCCCAATGCATAAGAAAATCCCGCATACTTCCTTAAACGAATGGAAGTATGCGGGATTGTTTATTCCACAATAACAGCCGTCGTGGTTTCTTCTACAGATGTTTCCTGGTCATTATCCAGAAGTTTATCTATAAATCTGTTATCATTCAATTCCTGTTCCTGAACTGTCACATGATCATTTTCCGGAATTTCACCAACCAGAACATACCCTATATATTCTACACGAGTCATAGCTCTCGTATAATACTGATACGCCACATCTGCATCCTGTTCATTAAATTCCTCTGATTCATAAGCAGAATGGAAATACGAAACTGCATTTGTCATATTCTCACTTGCTTCATCTGCCAGCGTTTCAATACTCTGATATTGCTCAGGGACTGGAAGTTCAGCCAGATTTTTAAATTCCGTATCTAAATTATCCAGAATGGATAATAATTCGTCACTGGATTTTGCATCATTGACATCCAATTCATTGATCTGCTGATTTGCATCCTGAATAGTAGCTGTAAAATCTGAAATAGATGCGGAGAAATCTGCAAGTTCTTTTTCTTCCGTTGTATGTCCACATGCCGTAAGACACATAACCGTCGTGATCGTAGCAATTAAATATTTATTAACATGTCTCATTCTTATTCTGCCTTTCTTTGCAACTCTTTTAAATATATCATATATTCTCCCTCTACGCAACTAAACGGTGATTTGCATTTATATAAAAATATGTATTTTTTGAATAAAATGAATAAAAAAATGCAATAGAATCATAAAAAATGTAGTTTACTTAAAACCAACAACTATGTATAATTTAATTTAACGGTTCAATGCATGCAAGTAACGTTTGCTGAGCTGTTAAACTACTAAAATTTGAAAGGATAAGAGTGAACATTATGATCGGCGCTGACGCAATGGTTAAATGTCTGGAGAATGAAGGTGTGACCACGGTATATGGTTATCCCGGCGTGGCTATCTGCCCGTTTTATAACAGTATTCTGGATTCAGACATACAATCAGTACTTGTAAGAACAGAACAGAACGCTGCACATGCAGCAAGCGGAGAGGCGCGAGTCACAGGTAAGGTAGGCGTGTGTGCAGTTACGAGTGGTCCTGGTGCTACTAACCTGATCACAGGTATTGCAACAGCTTTTGCAGATAGTATTCCTATGGTATGTATCACTGGTCAGGTAAAGAGTGAACTGATCGGCAGTGATGTTTTTCAGGAAGCTGATATTACCGGTGCTGTAGAGTCCTTTGTAAAATACAGTTATCTTGTTAAAAAAGCAGAAGATATTCCGCGTATATTCAAAGAAGCATTCTACATTGCAAATTCCGGCAGAAAAGGACCTGTCCTGATAGATGTTCCTATTGATATCCAGAATGCAGCTCTGAGCAGATTCAAATATCCGGAAGAAGTATCTTTACGTACTTATAAGCCTACTGTAAAAGGGCATGCTGTTCAGATCAAAAAAGTCATCAAGGAACTTGAAAAAGCCAAAAGACCTATTATCTGTGCTGGTGGCGGTGTGCATTTAAGCAATGCGGTAAAGGAACTGCGTGATTTTGCGCATAAGTATAGAATCCCTGTCGTGTCCACCATGATGGGACTCGGTGTTATGCAGACACAGGATCCTATGTATTTTGGTATGGTAGGCAATAATGGTAAGGCATATGCTAACCGGGCTATGAACGAATCCGATCTGCTGATCATGGTTGGTGCCAGAGTCGCAGACCGTGCAATCAGTCAGCCTGACCTGATCACGGAAAATAAAATATTAGTGCATATTGATGTAGATCCTGCAGAAATCGGCAAAAATGTAGGTCCTACCATTCCTTTGGTCGGAGATGTTAAGCACATCTTCTGTGACTTTTCTAAGCAGGAATTTACTTGTTCTCACGAAGAGTGGATTGCAACCCTGGAAAACTATCGTGAATCCATGGTAATGAAACGTGATCCTGATCCTGCCTATGTTGATCCTGCTGCCTTCATCCGCATATTATCAGAAGAAATGCAGCATGATGCAATTTATGTTGCCGATGTTGGACAGAATCAGATCTGGTCCTGTTCTTATCATATTGTAAAAGATGGACGTTTCCTTACCTCCGGTGGTATGGGAACCATGGGATACTCCATTCCGGCCGCCATGGGTGCCAAACGCGGTAATCCGGATAAACAGGTCGTAGCAGTATGCGGTGACGGTTCTTTCCAGATGTCCATGATGGAACTTGCTACAATTATGCAGCATCATATTCCGGTCAAAATAATTATAATGAAGAACAATTACCTTGGCATGGTAAGGGAATACCAGCACTATACTTACAAGGATCATTATTCCGTTGTTGATATCAAGGATGGTTCTCCTGACCTTGAAAAACTTTCGGCGGCATATGATATTCCATTTCTGAGAGTTGAGAATATGTCAGATGCCAGAGAGAAATTACAGGCTTTCCTCAAAGATGATACAACAATGCTTATGGAATGTCTGGTAGATCCGATGGACCTTGTTAAGTAGGAGGCGATTGAAGTATGAAAAGAATATATTCTGTATTAGTAGAGAACAGAGCAGGCGTGCTCTGTAAAGTTTCAGGTCTTTTCTCAAGGCGTTGTTTTAATATTGACAGCCTAGCCGTTGGCGAGACAGAAGATCCTGAAGTATCCTGCATGACGATCGTAAGCAGCGGTAACGAACGTACAATTGAACAGATAGAGAAACAACTGAATAAGAAACTGGATGTTATCAAGGTCAAGACATTTGAAGAAAAAGACAGCATCAGCCGGGAATTGATGCTTATAAAGGTAAAATATAATAAAACTACCCGCCGTGACATTATGGAAATCTGTGATATCATGAAAGCAGATATTGTTGATATGTCACAGAATCTGATGATCATTCAGATATGTGATATGCCGGAACGCATTAAAGTAATGCTTGATATGCTCAAATCTATCAGCATTGTTGAAGTTGCCCGTACCGGAACTCTGGCACTTCCCAAATGTACTGAATTTTAATACAGATGTAACGATTCCGTCTCAATTTGCATGACTTCGGATAGTTACATACATATTATGGAAGATGTCAGCTTGACAATTAACATAAGAGTTGCTACAATGAAAGACGTATGTAGCGTATAATATACGCAAAAGGAGTGTATTTTTATGCAAACAAGAGTCTTCCAGCTTTTGGTTGATAACAATTCAGGCGTATTGAGCCGTATAACGGGTCTTTTCTCAAGACGCGGATATAACATTGATGGTATTACTGCCGGCGTGACCGCTGATCCGAGATTTACAAGAATTACCATTGTTACTTCAGGTGACGAAGAGATTCTTGACCAGATTGAGAAGCAGGTTGCCAAACTGGTAGATGTTAGAGATATTCATGAATTAAAGCCGGACAAGAGTGTCTATAGAGAACTCTGCCTGGTCAAAGTCAGATCAACACCTGAGAAA
>CAYRAW010000157.1:0-7202 GCA_964422225.1 uncultured Roseburia sp. | reverse complement strand
GACTTTCTATGCTGACGGATTTGATATCGTGACCGTCTATACAGACACTGCCTTCCTGAACATCGTAGAATCGACTGATCAGGTTTACAATGGTAGTCTTGCCTGCGCCGGTAGGACCCACAAGGGCGATCGTTTCTCCTGGATTGATATGGAAATTGACATCTTCTAACACTTTTGTATTCTCATCATAAGAGAAACTGACATGTGAGAAGTCTACGCTGCCTTGAATAGGAGGCATTTCAACTACATTATCAGCATCTGTAATGGCAGACTTTGTATCCAGAATCTCAAAAATCCGTTCTGCACCGGAGATATTGGTGATTAACTGGTTGTAAAAATTACTAAGATTCATAATTGGTTGCCAGAACATGGAAATATAAGTGCCAAATGCAATTAGAGTACCGATTGTTACTTTATCAACCCCCAGGATCACAATACCTGTATACCATAGTGATACAGAACCGAATCCCCAGCAGAAATCAACGACAGAACCAAACGCATCTGCGTAGAGAACGGCATCCATAAAGGATTGTCGATGTTCCTGTACCAGAGTACGGAAAGTCTGTCGGGTCTCGTCTTCTGCATGGAAGCTTTGAATGATACGGATTCCGGACAGATCCTCATGGACAAAGGCATTGAGATTGGATGATTTCTTCTTATGAATCTGCCATTTTGCATGTGAGCGGGTCTGAATGAACCAGACACCGGCAACCATAAATGGAATACTGATCAATGATGCAGCAGCCAGTACAGGGTTCTTAATGAACATGATCGCTACAACAGCACATACGGTAATAAAGTCAGGAATCAGTGTGGTCACACTGTTAGACAATACGTCCTTAAGGGCATTGATATCGCCAATAATACGTGCCAGGATCTTACCTGTAGGGCGGCTGTCAAAAAAATGAAAATCCAAAGTCTGAATATGCGTGTATAATTGTTGGCGGATATCTACCAATACGCTGTTACATACCTTTGCCATGATGTACATACGCAGTTTAACGAGTACGATCAGAACCAGATTCAGTGTAATAGCAAAGGCAGCCAGTTTATACAGGCCTTGAAAATCCTTTACCGCAATATAGTTATCAATAGCACTTTCTATAAGCAGAGGATTGATCAGGCTGACTGCAACACAGTAAGCCATGATCAAAAGAACGCCGAATATAGGAAGCTTATATTGTAAAAGATAGGAGAAAAGCCTGCCAAGAGTTTTTAACTTACTGACTTCGGCAGCTTTTTCATCTTCTTTAAATGAATTGATGGGCATAATTACGCCTCCTTTTTGATTGTTGTCATGTCTGGCTTACCATACTGTGAAACATAGGTCGCATAATAAAGACCATGTTTTTGAAGAAGTTCTTCATGAGTGCCGCGTTCCTGTATGGAGCCATTTTCCAGAATAATGATTTCATCAGCATGTCGTACAGCGCTGATTCTGTGTGCAATGATGAGTTTGGTAGTATGAGCAAGCTCATGCAGAGTCTTCTGGATTTCATGTTCTGTTTCCATATCCAGAGCAGAAGTAGAGTCATCCATAACCAGAACCGGTGCATTTTTAGCAAGAGCCCTGGCAATGCTGATACGCTGTTTCTGACCACCAGAGAGTCCTACGCCACGTTCACCGATCACGGTATCATAAGTGTCATCCATTTTTTCGATAAAACTGCTGGCCTGTGCAGCGAGTGCGGCTTTACGGACTGCTTCAATATCTACTACATCACGTTTCCCGAGTTTTACATTCTCTGTGATGGTATCAGAGAAGAGAAATACGTCCTGCATAACAATGGATATACTTCCGCGCAGTTGTTCGAATGTCAGATTACGGATATCTACACCATCTAACCGTATTACGCCGTCAGTTGCATCATAAAGACGCTGCAATAGTTGGATAACAGATGTTTTACCTGCACCGGTTGCTCCCATAATACCTATTGTTTTACCAGGTTCAACTACAAATGAAATGTCATGAAGGATTTCATGCATATCTTCTTTGTGGAAAGAAACATGGGAAAATTCAATTTTACCTTCTAATTTATCCAGAATAACAGGGTGGTCACATTCGGTAACAGCGGGTTTCTGCTCATAAATTTTATTGATCTTTTTATTGGATGCAATACCGGCTGACAGACTGTTCGAGAGCCAGCCTAACATTTCCATTGGCCATACGATATTATTGGAATATTCAATAAATGCACCAAGCGCACCAAGAGTAATGACATCCTTCATAACGAGCCGTCCGCCTAAAAGCAGGATCGTCATTGGCAGAAGCTTGGTAATGATCTGGAAACATGGATAATATTTAACAAATACTTTGGATTGCTGCATATTCAGATCATAATAGCGTTTGTTATGGGAAAGAAATTTTTGGATTTCAAATTTCTCCCGTGCAAATGCTTTTACAGTACGGACACCGGCAAGGTTTTCTTCTGCAACTGTATTCAAAGTTGCGTTTTCTTCACTGATCGCTTCATAGATATCGCCCAGCTTGTTTTCCATCTTTATAGCAATAAAGCCGCATAAAACCATGGCAAGTGTAGGTATGACAGCAAGCGGTGCATTCAGATTGTACATACAGAATAATACTACGGCTGTATGGAAAATGACTTCAATGATCAGCATTCCGACATAGGAGAGTGTATCCCAGATGCGGTCGATATCATCTTTTACTCTTGCCATCAATTCACCGGTATTGGTTTTGTCAAAATAGTTACAGCTTAAACTCTGGATATGATCAAACAGTTCGATCCGCATATCCGAAGCAATTTTAGAACCTACCTTATCAAAGGTGTATTCCTTACAATATTGAAAGATACATCTGCCGATACCGACTGTCAGAATACCGCCCAGCAGCCATGGAAGCAGCGGCAGATCACCACCCACGATCACATCATCGATAATATGCATTGTGAGCATGGGAGAGAGCATATCAAGAGATACGCTGATGATCAGGGAAATAACTGCAAACAGATATTGCCATTTATATTCCCATATATAAGTTGATAGTTTTTTCCTCATATATTCTCCTTTTCCCTTCATAAAATTTACAAAAATTGTATTTCCGGCTGATATAAGCACATGGCTGATCATTTCAGATTCTGTTTATATTCACGCAAAAAGACCACGATAGAAAACTACCGTGGTCTAAAATCCATAAAATAAATAGAATCGCTTAGATTGTGCTTCGTCTCATGACAGGAATGTAATTCCTATGGACGAACATAGCCGGAGGTAATTCTCATACAATTAGATATTATGTTGTTAGAAGCTGTGTTTCTTAAGTTAATTTTCAACATAATTTACCTCCTTTCGCAATTCAATCAACAGTGACATCTATTACGTTACGCCAAAATGTCTGTTCTGTCAACTTAATTTTCATAATTATTTGATTTTTTGTACAATTCCTAGAACATAAGGTTAATAAAGTAATAACCTAAAGAGGTTCCGATTGCTGCAAGAGCATATGTATAAATGGATTCTTTTTCCTTTTCCATAACGCTTTTGATCGCAATAAACATCAGGATTGCAGAAAAAGCAGCGGCAGCGCCCGTGAACCAGCTTCCGATCTCTGTGAAGAAGCTGATGTTGAATACACGGAAGATCCAACTGATGATAGCTGCAGGAACACCTGCAAGTTCTCTTAATGAAAAGACTGCAAGTGCTTTACGATAATCAAAGTTCGCTTTGAAAAGTACGGAAGAAACGAACCAGATCATTAATGCGAACAGGGCAGCAGCAGCAATCTCCCCTAAAATAGCTGTAAGTATGGAACTGAGATAATCACTGAATTTGTAATATTTAACATAGCCGTCTGTCAATATGGTCAGGATACCAAGAATAGCATCTGTAAGACCACCAACGCCAATCAGGATCAGTGCAAGTGATAAAGAATTTGATTTCATAAAAGCCTGCGTAGTTTCAACAGGATTTTTAAGAACACCAAGTGCCAGATCTTTGATATTGTTTACGATTTCCTGTGCCTGTTTGCTGGTGTTTGACTGTTGCTGTTCAGAACCGGTATTTGATGAAGCAGAAACTGGCATAGCAACTGCTTCAGCCGTTGATTGCGCCATATTCTGGCAGTTACAGATTTCTCCATCCTCTAAGGGTTTTCCGCAATTTGGACAATTTGTCATATGATTTACTCCTCCTCATAAGTGCTTGTGTTTTGAACTTTTATTTTGTTCTTGTTTCATGTTAACATAATATACAAGGCCAAACAAGGGAAAGTTTGCTTGAGTTTCCGCAGTTTTATCCACAACTGGATATTTTCCTGATTTTACACTTTACATATCATAAACCGGAATGCGATATCGTATTGCATCCATTGTCAAAACAGTGTATAATCAGTAAGCAGTGAAAATTTTAACAAAAGTTTTTGTTTATAACTGATAAAATAATAAGGAATAGGAGAGCAGAACAATGAGTAAAAAGACGACTGTTTTAATGATTCTGGATGGTTATGGGCTCAATGAGAGGGAGGACCATAATGCTGTAGCAGAGGCAAATACCCCTGTAATGGACAAACTTATGAAAGAGTATCCTTTTGTAAAGGGTAAAGCGAGCGGAATGGCTGTAGGTCTTCCTGAAGGACAGATGGGTAACTCTGAAGTAGGGCATCTGAATATGGGTGCAGGAAGAATCGTATATCAGGAACTTACAAGGATCACAAAGGAGATTCAGGATGGTACTTTCTTTGAAAATCCTGCATTATCAGAGGCAGTAGAGAACTGTAAGGCAAAGGATTCCGCATTACATTTATTCGGACTTTTATCTGATGGCGGTGTTCACAGTCATAATACACATTTGTATGGACTGTTGGAACTTGCTAAGAAGAATGGTCTTTCCAAGGTATATGTACATTGCTTCCTCGATGGACGTGATACACCACCTGCATCAGGCAAAGGTTATGTAGAAGAACTCGAAGCTAAGATGGCAGAAATCGGTGTAGGTAAGGTTGCTTCCGTAATGGGACGTTATTATGCAATGGACAGAGATAACAACTATGATCGTGTGAAACTTGCATATGATGTTATGACTACAGGTAAAGGTAAGAGCGCAGCTTCTGGCCCTGCCGGAATTCAACAGTCCTATGATGATGGTAAGACAGATGAATTTGTTATTCCTACAGCAGTAGTTGAGAATGGACAGCCTGTTGCTACGATCAAAGATGGTGATTCCATTATCTTCTTCAACTTCAGACCTGACCGTGCAAGAGAAATGACAAGATGTTTCTGTGATGATGACTTCAAGGGATTTGACAGAAAGAGACTGGATGTTAAATTTGTATGCTTCTCAGATTATGATTCAACAATTCCTAATAAGTCTGTTGCATTCCATAAGATCGCAGTAACAAATACATTTGGTGAATGGCTTGCTGCTCACAATATGACACAGGCAAGAATTGCAGAAACAGAGAAATATGCACATGTTACTTTCTTCTTCAATGGTGGTGTGGAAGAACCCAACAAAGGTGAAGACAGAGTACTGGTTCCTTCTCCTAAGGAAGTAGCTACTTATGATCTTAAGCCTGAAATGAGCGCATATAAGGTATGCGACAAGTTAGTAGAAGCAATTAAATCTGAAAAATATGATGTGATCATTATCAATTTTGCCAACCCAGATATGGTAGGTCATACAGGTGTTGAAGCTGCAGCGATCAAAGCAATTGAAGTAGTAGATGAGTGTGTAGGTAAGGCTGTAGACGCATTATTGTCTGTAAATGGTACTATGTTTATCTGTGCTGATCATGGTAATGCAGAGCAGTTAGTTGATTATGAAACAGGTGCACCTTTCACGGCTCATACAACCAATCCTGTTCCATTCATTCTGGTAAACTATAACAAAGAATATACCCTGAGAGAGGGCGGCTGCCTTGCAGATATCGTACCTACTCTGATTGAAACAATGGGTATGGAGAAACCGGTTGAAATGACCGGTCAGTCATTATTGATCAGGAAATAGTCATAGACCGAAATGTGAATATTGATCTAAAAAAGCCAAATCTGTATGAGGATTTGGCTTTTTTTGTGTCTTATTTGCAATTTTATATGAAATTTAAATTATTGGTAAATTATGGAAATAAACTGATAAATGTGCTAAACTATTTTACATGGGGGAATTTTATCAGGGAGATGAGGTCGTGATAAATATGAGAATAGGATATGTTTTATTGATATTAAGCATACTTTTTGTGTGTTTGTGGTTTGCTTATGTGAGTGTGCAGAGTAAAGAATATTATCGCAGGGCTTTTCAAATGCTGATGTGGTCCGGGGTGGTCATGTACATCAATCATTTGTTTGGTATTTCCATGGAAGAGGGCATCATTCCCTATTCCAATGGAATGATAATGGCAGAAAGGATCATTCATTATATTTCAACTGTTTCGGTAGATGCATTGTATGCATATTTTATGTTGTGTCTGTTAGATCAGTTTCATTATTTCCCAACATGGAAGAAACTGCTTTTCTTTGTGCCGGCAATCATTATGGATTTGATAATCGTATCTTCACCATTAACACATCTGATTTTTTATATGCGGGATGGAATTGTCTACAGGGGAAGTCTGTTCTGGCTTTTGATGCTGGTAAGAGGTTCTTATGCAGTAGGGGCAACTATCAGGGGACTTACCAGAAGACGATTACTGCCAAAGATATTTGGACAATGTGTTATTGTTGTAGCAGTTTTTGCGGTTATTCAATTTCTGACATTTGCTGTTCTGAAAGATGAAACGCTGTACTACTCCATGCTGGTCGTTAATATTGTATTATTCCTGCTGGCATTGACAGTGGTTGAATTTTATAAAGACACTTATACAGGTCTGCTCAATCGTGAAGCTTACGAACAGTATACAAAGAGAGATATATATGAACGCAGTAATAAAGCAGTTTATCTGATCAAGTTAAAAAATTATACATATTTAAAAGAAAACTGTCATGAAATGTCCATGATCGAGATCATTAGAGAGTTAGCGGAATGTATCAAGGAATATTCGATGCTGACATCTATTTATTATATAGGAATAGGCAGATTTGTAGTCATTGTACATAAAAGAGATCATTTCTCGGAACAGGATTTTCTGGATAAGTTAAAAGCGCGAATGGATGATACTTTCATCCTCAACAGTGCAGACATTCATTTGCATTTGGATAGTGTAAAATATATTGTGTAAACGGATAGTTCCTCAGGTATAGAAAAAGGAA
>CAYRAW010000156.1:0-7222 GCA_964422225.1 uncultured Roseburia sp. | reverse complement strand
CACCGAATGTGTTTTTTGACCGGTTATCGCTGGTCAGAAAGTTAACGACAGGATATTATTATGCAGCCATGCTGGATGAAAAGGAAGCACTTCGCAATGCACCCACAGGCTGGTTTCCACTGCCGTTTTTCCTGCCTGAGGCAGATGCTTTTTAAACTACAGATGACAGAAAGGTATGGTTATTAGAATGGGGAGACTGGAGGATAACAAAAAAATAAAAAAAGAGGCGTTGCTGGATGCTGCATTTACTCTTTTTACAACCAAAGGAATCAACAAGACATCTGTTTCAGATATTGCGTCTGCAGCAGGAGTCGCCAAGGGTACTTTTTATCTGTATTTTGTGGATAAATATGATCTGAGAGATAAGTTGATCGTGCATAAATCCAACGAGATATTCCATCGTGCAGAGGATGAAGTATCCAAACTGCAGACTCCTGATCTGGAAGAACACATTGTAGCCATGATAGACAATATTTTAAATCAGTTTGTTGAAAATACAAGTCTGCTTAATTTCATTGCCAAGAATCTAAGCTGGGGAATTTTTACCAATGCTGTATCGGAAGCAACGGAAGAGAACAGTTTCTATGAGATTTATAAATCCATGTTTCAGGATTCACCGGTCAAGTATGAGAAACCTGAGATCATGATGTATATTATCATAGAAATGGTAAGTTCCGGCTGTTATGGTCCTATATTGAATGAGGAGCCTGTGACCATCATGGAGCTTAAACCATATCTTCTGCGGACTGTGCGGCAAATTATGCGTGCTCACAGAATTGATTAAAAATATCAGTCCATATATTTCCAGGTATACATGTTTACGTTACGACATTTGGGGCAGGGAACATTGTATTGTTCGAAGATGAACATCTTGATCCTGTCTTCCGGTACGTCTGTAGTTACGATACGGCTTTGACCACATTTGCACAGAAACAATATTTTGTGGGTGGTTCTGACTGCCAGGCTTTCTCCACGTAAACTTAAAGTTTTTTCGATATATTTGATCTGCTCTTCTGTATGAACACCACAGACTTCCAGTGCCCACTTGTATTCGTCACGGATAATGTGCAGTGTCTCAGAGGGTAGTGTGGAATAATGCTGTTCCAGTTTTTGCTCTGTAAACATTTCAAGTCTCCTTTCTGTTTCACTTATAGATATAGATAATTGTGAAACACAATATTATGAATACAGAATTGTACAGATTTAACAAATGCATAAACAGACACTGTGCAGCCGTCGGTACTTAGGTGGTCAAATAGCGTAGCTATTTTAGCACCTTATGTACCGCTACGAGCTGCAGTGTAGCGGGAGCGGGTCTGTGTTGCATTGTTAAAACTGCACAATTCGTGACATTCTTTATCCTCGTTTCACAATTACCTATCACTTATAGATATAGAATAAGTATATCATAAATAAGATAACAAATAAACTGAATATTCTGAATATATTATAATGTTTGGCAAGTCTTTTCTTTTGCAACGTAAATGACGATATATTTATATATTAACTTTTGTTTCGCCTTATGGAAAAGGTGAAGATTCGTCACACGGAGGTGACATGCGTTATGAACAGCAGAAGACTTGTCAGGCTTCTGCAGGCGGTTTCTTATGATATTCCCGAGCAGGGGCACAGTGTGCAGGCAAGGGATATATGTGAAAACAGAATATCTATTCAGGAAGCGATAGAACTCTACATGCAGACCGCAGCGCAACTGATCACTCCTTCTGTTGAACAATCCGGGAGGAAGATGTCTAAGGATTCAAGAGAAGCGGTCCGGGAAGAACAGCATCAGAACTATCTGACTGTAATGGAAGCAAATCGGATCGAAGGCTGCCGCAGAAGAGATGCGAGAGAACAAAATACATTTCAGGATCACAAGAAAAAGAAAAGGGGAAGAGCAGGGGCAACAAAACAGAGTCTGCCAACCAATGTTGACAGTCAGCAGGAAAATGCCTTTGACCAGCTAGACGCGAACAGGACAGCGGGATATTTGCTCTATTCTTATGATAAAAGAGGAGTTCACAGTATTTTGGGTGAAGATATCCGTCCAGGTGGTTATGGGGATCGTATCACGGTAGGGAATTATGCCAATAAAGCATAGAATACGTATAAATTTTGCTTGTAGGAAACGTTACCGGAATGCTATAATACAGCTATGAGCAGATGGATACTACAAACAGATATATATTTGAAGACATATTTGAATAGAGGAAAAGCAAAAGATGTTTGAAGAGGATCAAGCGTCTTTTTTATTGTTAAATCCGTAACACAACGAAAAAACAGAAATGAGGTTCAGCATGGATTTTGAAAATTCTTATACGCCGTACTTATCAGAAGAAAAGTTAAAATATCTGAGGCTTTTATCAGAGAAATATCCAACGATACCTGCGGTGTGCCGGGAAATCATCAATTTGAAGGCAATCTTAAACTTACCCAAGGGAACAGAACATTTTATGAGCGACCTTCATGGAGAATATGAAGCCTTTTACCATATTCTGAATAATGCGGCAGGGGTTATTAAGGAGAAGGTCGATATGATATTTGGCAGCAGGCTCTCTGCAAGAGAGCGGCAGGAAATCTGCACGCTGGTATATTATCCTGTGGAGAAGATCAAGCTGCTAAAAGAGCAGAAGGTGATCACACCATACTGGTATAAGATCACTCTGAAAAATCTTACTGAACTGGCCAAGCTGTTATCTTCCAAATATACCCGGTCCAAAGTGCGTAAAGCATTACCACCGGAATTTAGTTATATCATTGATGAGCTGCTGCATGCACAACCGGATGAGGACAACAATCAGTATGTGTATCATGAGAAGATCATAGATACGATCATAGATATCGGAAGTGCAGACGCTTTCATTGAAGCCTATACGAAACTGATCAAGAGACTGGCAGTAGACCATCTTCACATTGTGGGAGATATTTTTGACAGGGGCAGCAATGCCGACCGGATCATTGAACTTTTGATGAAGTATCATTCTCTGGATATTGAGTGGGGCAATCATGATATTCTGTGGATGGGTGCAGCCTGTGGCAGTGAGGCATGTATTGCCAATGTCCTTAGAAATAATATCAAGTATGGTAACATGGAGATTCTGGAAAATTCCTACGGTATCAGTCTGCGTTCACTGATCCTGTTTGCGGAGAAAACATATCCTGAGCTATCTCCAATGAAAGCAGCACTAAAGGCAATTTCTGTGATTCTGTTCAAGATGGAAGGACAGGTCATTCTACGCCATCCTGAATATAGTATGTCAGACAGGCTTTTACTGGACAAAATGGATCTGGAAAAAGGAACGGTGCGTATAGGAGAACGGGAATATGCATTGAATGATACCTATTTTCCAACCATAGATTTCACACAGCCCTATGCTTTATCTGAAGAAGAAAGTCAGGTTATGGAAGATCTGCGCGCATCGTTTTGCAACAGTCATGTATTGCGCAGCCATGTGGAATTCCTGTATGAAAAGGGCAGTATTTATCGTGTATACAATGGGAATCTGCTGTTTCATGGTTGTATTCCACTGGATGAAGAAGGCAATTTAGACGGGATTCGCATAGGTGACAGGGTGTATCGTGGAAAAGAATATATGGATTACGCTCAAAGAGTTGCCAGACATGCTTTTTATCAGGGAGGAAGGTCGGCACAGGACTTTATGTGGTATCTCTGGTGTGGAAGGAAATCGCCATTGTCCGGACGTAATATTAAGACCTTTGAAAGGACCTTTGTTGAAGATAAGAGTGCATGGGAAGAAGCCAAGGATCCTTATTATCGTTTTTATCAGCAGGAGGATGTATGTGTCAGGATCTTACAGGAATTTGGACTGTATTCGCCCATGGCGCATATTATTAATGGACATACGCCGATCAAGGTATCCGATGGAGAGTCCCCGGTCAAAGCCAATAACCGTCTGATTGTCATAGATGGCGGCTTTTGCAAGGCTTATCAGAAAACAACAGGGATAGCGGGCTATACGCTGATCTATAATTCACATGGTATGCGGCTTAAAGCACATCAGCCCTTTGAGAGCATAGAGAAGGTATTGACAGAAAATAAGGATATAGAATCCAGTTCTAATTTCTTTGAAATGGAACCTGACCGTGTGATGATAAAAGATACAGACAATGGTAAGAAAATACTGGAAACGATACATGATCTGGAAATGCTTCTTGCGGCATACAGGCAGGGAAATATATAGAGCCAGATATCAAAGCTGATGATCTGGCTCCAAACAGTTATTTCTGATCTTTATATTGCAGGGCAGCTTCTACTAACCCTCTGAATAAAGGATGCGGTCTGTTAGGACGGCTCTTTAATTCCGGATGTGCCTGTGTTGCAAGGAAGAATGGATGAGAAGGAATCTCTACCATTTCTACGATACGTCCATCAGGTGAAAGACCGGAAAGCATCATGCCCTTTTCTGCCAGGGCAGCGCGGTAATCATTGTTAACTTCATAACGATGTCTGTGACGTTCATGGATGACGTCTTCTCCATATAATGTATATGCCTTGGAAGATTTGTCCAGATGACATGGATAGGAACCCAGTCTTAAAGTACCACCGATGTCTTCTACGCCGTTCTGGTCAGGCATTAATGCGATGACCGGATGAGTGGTGTTAGGATTTAGCTCTACGCTGTGAGCATCGTTATAGCCAACGACATTGCGGGCGTATTCTACGATAGAGAGCTGCATACCAAGACACAGACCAAGGAAAGGAATATTATTGGTACGGGCATAATGGATCGCATCGATCATACCTTCAATACCACGGTCACCGAAACCACCAGGTACAAGTACACCATCAACACCGTTAAGAATCTCTGCTACATTGTCAGCATTGACCTGTTCAGAGTCTACCCAGCGGATATTTACTGTGGTGTGCTGAGGAATACCGCCATGCTTAAGTGCTTCTACAACACTGATATATGCGTCATGAAGCTGCGTATACTTACCGACCAGGGCAATTGTTACCTCATGTGTTGCAGCATAGAGGTCATCTACCATCTTTTTCCAGTCAGCAAGATCCGGTTCAGGACAGTCTAAGTGGAGACATTCACAGGCTACTTCTGCCAGGTGCTCTTTCTCCATAGCCAGAGGTGCTTCATAGAGGTATTTTACATCCAGATTCTGCAAAACATGGGAGTTGGGAACATTACAGAACAGAGCAATCTTATCCTTGATACCCTGATCCAGAGGATGTTCACTACGACATACGATGATGTCAGGCTGAATACCCATTCCCTGAAGCTCCTTAACGCTTGCCTGGGTAGGTTTGGTCTTCATCTCCTGAGATGCACTCAGGTAAGGAATCAGTGTAACGTGAATAAGGATGGCATTCTCTCTGCCTACTTCATGCTGGAACTGACGAATAGACTCCAGGAAAGGCTGACTTTCGATATCACCTACAGTTCCACCGACTTCAATGATCGCGATGCGCATATCGGGATCTGTGAAATTACGGTAGAAACGACTCTTGATCTCATTGGTGATATGGGGGATGACCTGTACAGTACCTCCGCCGTAGTCACCACGGCGTTCCTTCTGCAATACGCTCCAGTAAACCTTACCGGTGGTCACATTAGAGTTTTTATCAAGACTTTCATCAATAAATCTTTCATAGTGACCCAGATCAAGATCTGTTTCTGCACCATCATCGGTGACAAAAACTTCACCATGCTGGATCGGATTCATGGTTCCGGGGTCGATATTGATATAAGGATCGAACTTCTGCATAGTCACTTTATAACCACGGGCTTTGAGAAGACGTCCAAGAGAGGCTGCAGTGATGCCTTTTCCTAATCCGGATACAACACCGCCTGTAACGAATACATACTTTACTGGCATAGCAATGATTCCTTTCTATAATAATGGGGAAAATGGATATTCCACGTTTCTATAAATTACATTTGAGTATTATACAACGTGCAGGTATCAAAAATCTACTGTTTTTTATAAAATATTAATAGTTGGAATTTTTATTTCAGAAAGAAAAAGTTGATTTATAAACGTCTACAATCTATAATTATAATTGAATACTTTCACTTGGGTAATACTTCTGAGTATGGAAGTTCGATTATAAAGTTGTTACTGGAACGAGACATGGGTGAACAGTAGCATAAAGTTTGCGAAAGGCATGGTTATTATACGATGGACAATAATCAGTTCAACAATTACAACAACAATTCAGGCGGAAACGGAAATAACAATGGAGGATCCGGAGGCAATGGCAACGGAAACGGGAAAGATCCCAAGAAGCAGAATCTATTGATCCTTCTGATCGCAGCACTGCTTTCTTTATTATGTATCAGCTATTTTATGAAGGCTTTTACAGGTGCTACAGATACGGAGATATCCTATAATCAGTTTATTTCCATGATCGAGGCAGGACAGATAGACAAGGTCAAGATCGAGTCCAATCAGATCACGATCTATCCAAAGAGCAAGGAAACAGTTTCATTATTTTATATGCAGCCTGCCATTACTTACCATACAGGTAAGATCGAGGATGATGATACTCTGACACAGCGTCTGCTGGATGCCAATGTAGAAGTAAGTGGTTCGGTTCCTGATGGTTCAGGTATTATTTTATCTATTTTATCTTATATTCTTCCTATTTTGCTGATGTGGGGACTTTTGAGTCTGCTGCTGCGCAAGATGACAGGAGGCGGCGGAGCTTTCAGCATGGGCAAGAGCAACGCCAAAGTGTATGTACAGAAAGAGACAGGCATTACTTTTAAAGATGTGGCAGGTGAGGAAGAGGCCAAGGATTCGCTCAAGGAAATTGTAGATTTCCTGCATAATCCCGGCAAATATTCCAAGATCGGTGCGAAACTTCCCAAGGGTGCATTGCTTGTTGGACCTCCCGGAACCGGTAAGACTCTGTTAGCCAAAGCGGTAGCAGGTGAAGCGCATGTACCGTTTTTCTCTCTGGCAGGTTCTGATTTTATTGAATTATATGTAGGTGTAGGTGCTTCCCGTGTAAGAGATCTGTTCAAGGAAGCAGAGAAAAATGCACCGTGTATCATATTTATTGATGAGATCGATGCAATTGGTCGAAGCCGTGACTCCAAGTATGGCGGCGGTAATGAGGAACGTGAACAGACCCTGAACCAGCTCCTTTCCGAGATGGATGGTTTCGATGGTAAGAAGGGGATCATTGTTCTACCGCACCGCTGGTCGCAAGTGCGATCGCATCCAGATCTACTGTTTCATCCAT
>CAYRAW010000155.1:0-7251 GCA_964422225.1 uncultured Roseburia sp. | reverse complement strand
CAGTCTGTATACAGCTTCGCTGTAGAATCATTATAATTACCGGTTCCTAAATGAACATATCTGCGTATCCCTTCTTCTTCTCTTCGAACTACCAGAGTAATCTTACAGTGTGTCTTCAGACCTACCAGTCCATAGATAACATGACAGCCTGCTTTTTCCAGTTTCTTAGCCCATACAATGTTATTTTCTTCATCAAAACGAGCCTTTAACTCAACCAGAACCGTTACCTGCTTTCCATTCTCTGCCGCCTGGGAAAGTGCAGCAATAATAGGTGAGTTACCACTGACACGATACAGCGTCTGCTTGATCGCCAGTACCTCCGGATCTCTTGACGCCTGCTTGATAAAATCGACCACCGGAGCAAATGTTTCATACGGATGATGCAGCAAAATATCTCTTTCTCTGATTTCATCAAACAGATTTGCATCCGGTGCAAGCCCCGCTACCGGCTGAGGTGTATAAGAAGGAGTCTTCAAATGTTCAAACCCGTCTAATCCATACATTTTCATTAAAACAGTCAGATCCAGAGGTCCCGGGATCTCGTAGATATCCTGTTCTTCCACGCTCAATTCCTTTTTCAGGAAATCCAGCAGTCTTTCATCAATACCATCTTCTACTTCCAGTCTGATGACCTGTCCCCACTGTCTCTGCTTTAACTGCTTCTCTATTTCTTTCAGCAGATCCGCTGCTTCCTCTTCTTCAATGGAAAAGTCAGCATTCCTCATAATACGGAAAGGATATACACACTCAATATTATAATTTAAGAAAAGCTTATCCATATTGCGCTCAATGATCTGCTCCAGCAAAATGACACGTTTGCTCCCATCTGCGCCATCCGGCAAATGTACAATTCTTGGTAATACGCTTGGCACCTGTACTGTTGCAAATTCCAGCTCTTTTCCTGCGGATGAACGCTTGAACAGGTGCTTCTTTAATCCACTGCTATTTTCCTTCCTTGAAACCAGTGCTCCCAGATTCAGTGACTTATTCCTGATCAAAGGAAAAGGTCTGGAAGAATCTACAGCCATCGGTGTCAATACCGGATATACATTATCCTGAAAATAACGGTCTACAAAGGTCTTATCCGTTTCTTCCAGTTCTTCATGCGTTTCTATGACCTTCAGTCCATTCTGCGCAAGCAGGGGGATCAGAGAACGATTGTATGTAGAATACTGCATATTGACCAGCTCATGGGTTGCTGTGTTCAGCTGGTCAAGCTGTTCCTGAGCCGTCATTCCTGCTATATCCCTTTTCTTATAGCCTGCATTGACCATGTCCTTAAGAGATGCAACTCGTACCATAAAAAATTCATCCAGGTTAGATGCTGTAATGCTCAAAAATTTTAATCGTTCAAACAATGGCAGTGTCTTATCTCTTGCCTCTCCTAATACTCTATGGTCAAACGCCACCCAGCTCAATTCTCTGTTGTAATAGTATTCCGGTCTGCTGTAATCAACCTTCATCTTTTTTCCCCCTATCCTATATTACTTTTTTTCTGTTTTACGACTGGCTTGATATTATATACCTCCTCGAACAGATCAGCATTTCGTTCAAACATGGCAAGTTCAAGCGTCATGTCTTCATTAGATTCCACTGTGATAATAATAGAATCTTCTTTCAATGTTGTTCTGACCTTGTCACACTTTTCACGATGACTGATATCCAGTCCATCTGCCAGCCGTATAATAGCAGTAAGCTTCGCAATTTTAAGAAAAGACTCCCGATCCAGTGTAGTGACGCGCCCTACTGTCTCATAATATTCAAATGGCTCTGTTGAATATTTTACAATGTTGGCAACAATTTCTCTTTCCAGATGTGACAGTCCTATCATTTCCGTTGCCATTACAATATTGTAGGAACTTTCACCTACATTGGTCAGACTGATGTATCTGCCACATTCATTCAGAATAGCTGCAAGCTGCAAAAGCAGACGGTCACGCTTATTCAATCCATGCACTTTCTTCATATGATCAAATAGTGTAAGCGCAATTGCTTCTCTCTCCCTGGTGCTGCGTTCCCCACTGTGGTATCGCCTGTTAATATCTCTTGCACAGGCCAGAATATCCTGTTCAAAATTATGGGATGCTGATAATAACTTATTCTTCTCCGCATATTCATATGCAATACCATCGCACAGGCTGACTCCGGGTGCCCATAAAGTCTTTGCTTCCAGTACCTTCATCATATGCTTGATCATAGTCGCTGACAGATATAAAAGTGAAGTATTCTCGGCAGGAATTCCCAGAGCATTAGCAATTTCCTGTGAATTTCTGCGCTTTAATTTATCAACAAATCCATGGAAGGTCTGCATATCTACATGTCCTTCCTTACCGGATTTCAAAATACCTTTCTGAAGGATCAAAGATACATAATCATCTACAAGTATGATATTTTCAATAACCCTGTCACCTACGAACATCTGCTTAAAGCTCTGCAGACGGTCACTTACCATCTCATCTACAATTTCTTCTAATTGATATGTCTTATAGGAAATATTGCTCAATTCTTCTCTCATGCGCAGAACTCCCGGTTTGATATTCTGTGTCGTTACCAGAGAGTCTTTATCAAAAAGTGATATCTGGATACTGCCTCCGCCAATATCAATAAATGCTGTTCCCTTTTCAATGATATTCTGAAAATCCTGTCCCTTGGATGCCACTGATTTATAATCCAGGAAACGCTGTTCTGAATTGCTTAATACTTCCAGATCAATTCCTGTTCTGGTCTTGATCTGATCCAGCATGATCAGTGTATTCTTAGTTTCCCTGATCGCACTGGTTCCATATGCCTTATAAGCATCCACCTTATAACTGTTCATGATCTGCGTAAATTCCCGAAGCAGTCTGCATAATTCATCCATTCGCTCACTACTGATCTTACCAGTGTGATAGGAATCCGTCCCTAATTCGATTCTATGACGGATACAGTCAATTTCCTTAATCCCGTTTTTTGCTGAAATCTCAAATATTTTCATTGTCAGCTCATAAGAACCGACATCAATTGCGGCAAAGGTCTTATATGCCATTTGATCACCCCTCTATCTTTACTGTTTACCCGCCAGATAATCAATGAACTGCTGTGCTGTTCTGCCTGAGAGTCCCCCATGTGATAACTCCCATTTATTAGCTTCCAGCAGCAATTCTTCCTCTGGCATCTGTATGTTGTTTCTGGCAGCCAGCGATTTAACGATCTCCTGAAATTCCTTCTTGTTCGGTGCGCAGAAGAAAATCGATACGCCAAAACGTGCCACCAGTGATAACTTCTCCTGTACTGTATCAGAAGCATGCAGATCATCTCTGCGTTCCTCCTTATCAGAGAACTTCTCTCTTACCAGATGTCTTCTGTTCGATGTTGCATAGATCAGTACATTATCCGGTCTTACTTCCAGTCCACCCTCTATAATTGCCTTAAGGTATTTGTACTCTATTTCAAATTCTTCAAAACTCAGATCATCCATATAAATAATGAACTTATAATTACGGTTTTTGATCTGTGCGATCACATCATTCAGGTCTATGAACTGATGCTTATACACCTCGATCATACGAAGCCCCTGATCATAATATCGGTTAATGATACCTTTGATACAGGAAGATTTACCAGTACCTGCATCCCCAAATAACAGACAGTTATTAGCAGGCCTTCCTTCAACAAAAGCCTCTGTATTATCTATCAGTTTCTGCTTGGGAATTTCATAACCGACCAGATCTTCCAGTTTTACATGATCTATATTTTTGATTGGCTGAATTTCCATGTTCTTACCTTCCGGATGTGAAATTCGGAAAGATTTATTCAGACCAAACTTACCTACTCCGTACTTTCCATAAAACTCAGTAATGATTTTCTGAATGGACTCTGCACTGTCTGCTGTACCAATTTCCCTTGCCACCTCACAGATCCTGTCACGAATTCTGGAATTATACACATGACTCTTCTCACGATTTCCTTCAAAGTTGGCAATGTATTGTAATGACTCTGTGCCAAATGCTTTACCCATTGCGCCAAAATCATAATCTATGAGTTCTTTTATGATCTTAAAGTCATGAAGTGCAACTTCCTTTAATGTCCCTTGTTGTTCTCCTCTGATCTCACACCCCAGACTATAGGCATTTTCATCATTGACCAGAAGATCAGCTACAAAACAATGCCACAGATTACCATAAAATCCATGATGTGCTGCCTTATCCAGAATCGTATGGATACACTCAAAGAACAGATCCTCTCTGTCTTCAAGATTATAATAATCGTCATCAAAATGTTCCATAAGCCATGACATGTCTGTCAAAAGTTTATTCTTCTTTAAATTCCGATATACGATCAATTCTTTCATTCTCATGGTATTTATGCCTCTTTTCCATTAATAGTTTCCTAATATCTTCATATTTCTGGTTTCTTCGCGAAGACCTCTCAGTGCATTTTTCACGGAGCTGTCCTCCATATTTCCTTCAAAATCCACAAAAAATCTATATTCCCAGTTTCTTCCTGTCAACGGACGGCTTTCGATCTTGGTCATGTTTAATCCATTGTAGATCAGATGAGAAAGAGCATGGTACAATGCACCACTTTCATGATTTACTTCAAAACAAAGGCTGATCTTGGAGGCATCCTTTGAAAATACTTTCTGATTTGTAACTATAATAAAACGTGTAGAATTCTCTTTCAAGTCATTTACACCTTTTTCAAGAATTTCAAGTCCATATACTTTCGCAGCATACTCACTGGCAATTGCTGCCTTCGTTGTGTCCTTATCCTGTGCTACCTTCTGTGCTGCAAATGCATTGTTCTTCATACTGATCTGCTGCCAACCTTTTTCCTGTAAATAATGGCTGCTCTGCATCAGTGACTGTGCATGGGAATATACTGTCCTGATATCCTCTATCCTGGTTCCTGCACAGCCAAGCAGACAATGGCTGATTGGAATGATCTGCTCTCCTACAATATAATTTTCAAATTCAACCAGCAGATCATAGATCTCACTTACAATACCCGCTGATGAATTTTCTATAGGCAGCACTGCGAAATCAGCGCTTCCTTCATCAATGGCCAGCATAGCATCACGAAATGTATCCACATGAAAGCTGTTTACATGCTCCCCGAAGTAACGAACCATTGCCGCCTGAGAATAAGCTCCCTCCGCTCCCTGAAATACTACTCTGCATTTGGAAGTATCAATATGGTCTATCTTGGAAAAAGAAAGCTTTCCCACACTGTCATGTTCTGCCAGCATTTTATACTGAAGTTTACGGCTCATTGCCATAATCTGTTCAAACAGTTCTGTCACTCCATATGCGTTGAAATCATTGTGTGTCAGGCTTCTTACAGCTTCCAGCTTCTGCTTCTCACGTTCCCTGTCAAATACACGCTTACCAGTCTCTATCTTATATGCTGCTACTTCCCCGCATACACTCATTCTTTTCTCATAAAGTTCCACGATCTGTTTATCAATTCCGTCAAGCTCATCCCTCAGTTCCAGTAAATCCATTTTCATTTCCTCCAAGTACTCTTATTCCTCATATTGCAATAAAATCAGTATACCATATTGCTACTGCTTTGTAAAAAAAATACCTCTTTTATTTTGTCTGATAATTTTATATAATTAGTGTGAAAAGCTATATATGGTAGTTTTTGCACAGATCCGCGGATTCTGAAAAGGCAAAGGGGGAGTTTTTATCATGAAGAGAAAAATTATTACGGTCATATCCATTATCTGCATTGCCGCCTTGTGCATCGGCGCAGCCATTGCAGTTTCACTAAGTCATAAAATACCCGACAATCCTGTCGGCACTGTCGGTAATACTGCCGGCAATCTGTATAATAACGGACTATTCTGTGAAGATGATAAATACGTCTATTTTGCAAATCCATACGATAACGGTTCCCTTTACCGAATGAAACCGGATGAATCAGATATGTCCAAGCTCATCTCCACACAGGTATGCAGTATCAATTCCGGTGGTGACTATCTATATTATTACCAAAAAAGTATTGGTTTCGGTGAGGGATTCGGATACATGTTCAATGCAACCGGAATCTATCGTGCTTCCAAAAAAAATACAAGTAAAATATCCTGTCTGGATAAAGTATTTGGCAGCAATGTAGTACTTGCCGATAATTCTCTGTATTATAATGTTTCCGCTGAGGACGGTACCTTCCTCAAAAAAATCGGAATCGACAGTAAAGAACCCAAAATCCTGTTGACAAATCCTATTGTTCCTGCATGTGTAGATAATTCTACTCTCTATTATCAAAATACCAAGACCGATCTGCACCTTATGGGAATTGATCTGACAAATGACCGCATCTATCAGGTTCTTTCGGATGATACAGACATTTATATGCCTATTGTGGATGGGAATGAACTATATGGCATTGATATTCATAACAACTACGCACTTGTACGAATTGATCTGACAACAGGTGAAAAAACTATACTGGATGAAACCAGAACAGATATGCTTAACCTATCAGATCAGTATGTCTATTATCAGACCTCTGGCGATAATCCCCAGTTTAAGCGCATTTCAAGGGACGGTTCCATAACTGATGTAATTGCCAATGGAGCATATAATACAATCAGTCTTACTTCCCGGTACGTCTATTTTATACAATTTGGCAGTGAAGTACCTGTATACAAAATTCCTCTTGACGGAGACTTATCCATATCAACTTTCGATGCCGCCCTTCAGGCATCCATTGATGCTAATAAATAATTCTAAAAATATGACCGGTACTGCATAAACTTAGCAATATCGGTCATACTGTTTCTATGAACACCAAATTAAACTCCTTCATTTATAACTTTATATTATGCGGTATCGTCGGCTGGTGCCTGGAGATTCTCTTCACTGCTGTAATTGCATTTCGTCAAAGAGAAATGACCCTGAAAGGCACTACATCCCTATGGATGTTTCCCATCTATGGTTCAATGGCGATACTGCGCCCCTTCTTTGAGTGGATTCGAAAATTATGTATTCCCATCCGTGGCTGTATCTATGCACTTGCTATTTTCCTTGGAGAATATCTTAGTGGCAGTTTTCTAAAAAAACACCATGTGTGTCCATGGGATTATTGCAGACATCGTTGGAATTTTCAGGGGATCATCCGACTGGATTATTTTCCCTTCTGGTTTCTGACCGGTCTCATCTATGAGAAACTTCTCACAGAGAATATATCCACCAGATCATCAGACCACTCATAATCTTATCCACACAAAAGGAGAGGGTATCTCCCTCTCCCATACATAAAGTTTAT
>CAYRAW010000154.1:0-7286 GCA_964422225.1 uncultured Roseburia sp. | reverse complement strand
CTGACAGATGAGGGCAGAAATGTATTGGAAGAAGAAGTTGACAGGGTTAGGATGCTGGTTGAACGGGCGGATGCAGTTTTCGGAGGTGGCAGATCATGAAATCACATATGACGAGTCGTAAAGTATATGGCGTATGGGAATATGACAGGGAAATAAATGATCTGAACCGGCTTTCAGAGCAGGGGTGGCAGTTGGAACATGGAGCATGCTTTAATTCCAAATTTGTCAGAAATGAACAGCTCAGATATATTTATCAGCTTGATTATGCGCCTGATCTTGAGGATAAAGACAGGTATTTGTCTTTTTTTGAAGAACAGGGATGGGAATATATCAATACGACATTTAATGGCTGGCATTATTTCAGAAAACCTTACAGGGAAGGGATGAGTGAAGAAGAAACACAGATTTATACAGATAAAGAGTCTCTTATTGAAATGCAGAACAGATATCTGAGAGGTCTGGTCATACTGGCAGTAGTCTTTTGCCTGCTTGCGGTCAGCAATATAATACACCTGTTCCTTGGATCGTTTACATGGAATAGATTACTGGAGACAATAAGCTGTTTTCTAACTTCTTTTATATTGACGATCACCTCATGTAATATCAAAAGAAAACAAAACGGACAAGAAGAAATTACGCATATTGATGTGAATATATATCTGCTCTTGCTTGTACTGATTTTTATTTTCAGTTCCCTTAATTAATACAATAGCAAGTTTTGCAAACTGTACAACAATTAATTCAATGAAAAGCGTAGTGCAATACGTTAAAATATACTCATCAGAACAGGATAAACGATGTTTTGATGGGTATTTTTTAATTTGTAATAAGCGGGAGGTATCATTTCTATGCAGATGACTTTAAGATGGTATGGCAGTAAACATGATTCTGTTACATTGGAACAGATCAGGCAGATTCCGGGAGTAAAGAGCGTGATAACGACCTTATATGATTCGGTGCCGGGGGAGGCATGGAAACTGGAAGATATTCGTGCGATGAAGAAGGAAGTAGAAGCAGCAGGGCTTACTATAGCAGGTATTGAAAGTGTTAATGTCCATGATGCGATCAAAATCGGTTCTCCGGACAGAGAAGAGTATATTGAGAATTATATTACCACACTGGAGAGACTGGGACAGGAAGATATTCATATGGTATGTTATAATTTCATGCCCGTATTTGACTGGACAAGAACAGAACTTGCCAGAAAAAGGCCGGATGGTTCTACTGTACTTGCATACAATCAGGCGGCAGTAGATGCTCTCAAACCAGAGGAAATGTTCGCATCAATAGATTCGGATTCCAATGGATTTGTTATGCCGGGCTGGGAACCGGAACGAATGGCAAGAGTCAAAGAACTGTTTGAGATGTATAAGGATGTGGATAACGAGAAATTATTTGATAATCTGAAATATTTTCTGGAACGTATTATGCCTGTTTGTGACAAATATGATATCAACATGGCAATTCATCCGGATGATCCGGCGTGGAGTGTATTTGGTCTGCCACGTATCATTATCAATAAAGAAAATATTCTGCGCATGATGCATATGGTCGATAACCCACATAATGGAGTGACTTTCTGTTCGGGTTCTTATGGTACGAATCTTGAGAACAATTTACCTGATATGATCCGCTCTTTAAAGGGCAGAATTCATTTTGCACATGTAAGAAATCTGAAATTCAACTCACCTACTGACTTTGAAGAATCTGCTCATCTTTCCAGTGATGGCAGCTTTGATATGTATGAGATCATGAAAGCATTATATGAGATCGGGTTTGACGGACCGATCAGGCCAGATCATGGTCGTATGATCTGGGGTGAGGTAGCAATGCCGGGATATGGATTATATGACAGAGCACTGGGGGCTGCATATCTCAATGGATTGTGGGAAGCAATTGATAAAAATTCAAGGGATGGTGATCAGTGTGAAATTATCTTATAAAGGTGTTTTTGAGCATAAGCAGGATTGGCAAAAGGCAGGATTTGAACTGCCCTCTTATGATCTGCAACAGGTAAAAGAAGAAACAATACGGAATCCGGTATGGGTGCATTTTGGTGCAGGAAATATTTTTCGCGCTTTTCAGGCAAATGTAGTGCAGGAACTGCTCAATAAAGGCAGATTGAAGACAGGCCTTATTGCTGTGGAAGGATATGATTACGAAATTATAGACAGGATGTATCAACCGCATGATAATCTTGGGATTCTGGCTACACTGAAGGCAAATGGCAGTGTAGAAAAAACGGTAGTTGCAAGTATTATGGAGTCTTTGACACTGGATAGCAGTAATGATACAAACATGACACGACTGTCACAAATATTTTCGGATCCAGGTTTGCAGATGGCAAGTTTTACGATTACGGAGAAGGGGTATAGCCTCGTTGATGGAAAGGGAGAACAACTTATTGACGTTGCCAGGGATATGCAGAACGGAACTGACAGACCTGTCAGTTATATGGGTAAGGTAACGGCACTGCTGTATGAACGTTTCAAGGCAGGTGAATTCCCTATTGCCATGGTGAGTATGGATAACTGCTCACATAATGGAGATAAACTTTATCAGGCAATCCATGCATTTGCCGATACATGGGAACAGAACGGACTGGTCAGCAAAGGATTTCTTGACTATGTGGAAAACCCTGAGAAAGTAAGTTTCCCATGGTCAATGATCGATAAGATCACACCCAGACCGGATGCATCTGTGGAGAAACTTCTACAGGAGTCAGGCGTGGAAGATTTAGAGCCTGTCATCACTGCTAAGAATACATATGTTGCACCTTTTGTCAATGCAGAAGAATGTCAGTATCTGGTAATAGAGGACAGCTTTCCAAACGGCAGACCGTTATTGGAGGAGGGCGGTATTATTTTTACTACCAGAGAAACAGTAGACAGAGTGGAGAAGATGAAAGTATGTACCTGTCTGAATCCATTGCATACTGCACTTGCAATTTTTGGCTGTCTGCTGGACTACACGCTGATTTCAAGGGAAATGAATGATCCGGTCTTAAAGAAACTGGTGGAAATCATCGGATATGAAGAAGGATTGCCTGTAGTGGTAGATCCAGGTGTGATCGATCCCAGACAGTTTATTGATGAGGTGGTAAATATACGTATACCCAATCCCTTTATGCCGGATACGCCACAGCGTATTGCAACAGATACATCACAGAAGCTTGCGATACGCTTTGGAGAAACAATTAAGGCTTATCAGCGTTCAGAGGAACTTTCAGTCAGCAGATTAGAGAAAATTCCACTTGTATTCGCAGGATGGCTGAGATATCTGTGCGGCGTGAATGATAAAGGAGAAAAATTTACACTGAGTTCTGATCCTATGCTGGATACAGTATGCCCTTATGTTGCCGGATTAAAATGGGGAGATACCGAGGTTCATGAACAGGTTGTGCCGATTCTTTCAAATGAGAAAATATTTGGTGTGAATTTATATGAAGCAGGTCTTGGTGAACTGGTAGAGCAATATTTTATCGAGATGCTTAAAGGACCAGGCGCAGTAGAGGCTACCCTTAGAAAATATGTATTGTAGACAGGAGCACATGCAATTGCATTTGCTTACGAATTCTTTGATTAAAAGCAGTCCTGCATCGGAGGATAAATCGCCTCCGTCAAAATTTATTTTAATTTGCTTATTGCTTTTAAGTGATGTGGTGTTTAAAATGTTCATAAAGAGCTCCTTGTGGATATTTTTTAAGACTTTGGACACCTTAATTTTACCACAAGTGATGCTCTTTTTTTGTAGAGAAATGTTATATTAGAATCTGCCGTTCCAGTTGAGGAATGCGAGATATCCTTTCACAGCTTCATAGATATCAGCCTTGCTGCTGACTTCATAAGGAGCATGCATGTTCAGGACTGCAACACCACTGTCAATGACATTCATGCCGTATTTTGCCATGATGTAGGCAATGGTTCCGCCGCCACCTGCATCTACCTTGCCAAGTTCTGCGAACTGATAGGATACGCCTGCATCATCCATTACTTTGCGGAGTGCAGCGATATATTCTGCGTTGGCATCATTAGAACCGCTCTTGCCGCGGGAGCCTGTGTACTTGTTAAAAGTAACGCCCTGTGCCAGGAATGCGGCATTGTTCTTCTCAAATACATTTGCATAGAGAGGATCGAAGCCTGCGCTGACATCAGAAGAGAGCATAACGGAATTGGCAAGTGCCCGGCGGACTAACAATTCAGAATCACCTTCTGTCATGGCTAACAACTCAGCTACAGCATTTGCAAAGAAGCTGGACTGCATACCGGTTGCCCCCACACTGCCGATTTCTTCTTTATCCACTAACAGACAGCACTGTGTACGGGTGCTGCATTTGGCATCCAGCATTGCGAACAGAGAAGTAAAGGCACAGATTCTGTCATCCTGACCGTATGAGAGAACCATGCTTCTGTCGAAGCCGCAGTCTCTGGCTTTGCCGGCAGGAACGATCTCAAGCTCGGCAGACTGGAAGTCCTCTTCTTCAATACCGTACTGGTCAGCCAGAAGCTTTAATACATTTGCCTTAATGGCTTCTTTTTCTTCTTTATCAGTATCTTTGTCTTTTTCCAGAGGAACATTGCCGATGAGCAGATCCAGATTCTCACCTGTAACGACTTCTGTAGCCTTTTTGCCCATCTGTTCTCCAGCCAGATGGATCAGCAGATCAGTGATGACAAAGATGGGATCATCTTCTTTTTCACCCAGACAGATATCTACCATTGTGCCATCCTTTTTGGCAACTCTTCCGTGAAGGGAAAGAGGAATGGCTGTCCATTGATATTTTTTGATACCACCATAGTAGTGCGTATCGAAATATGCGAAGCCTTCCTTTTCATATAATGGATTCTGCTTTACATCGATTCTTGGGGAGTCAATGTGTGCGCCCAGGATATTCATACCGGAGGAAATAGGTTCCTCGCCGATCTGGAAAAGGGCAATGCTCTTATGCATCTGTACAGCGTATACCTTATCACCCTTTGTTACCTTGCCATTAGAAGCAATAATATCAGCCAGATCACGATATCCTGCTTCTTTTGCCATACGAATGGTCAACTCGATACATTCACGTTCTGTTTTACCTTCGTTTAAGCAGTTCTTATAACGTTCGCAGATAGACTGCAGTTTTTCTTTGTCTTCGTTCTGGTATGTAAGCCAGAGATTCTCTTTTTTCATATATATGACCAAACCTTTCCGGCATCTGCAAGCATGTTGCAGACACAAATTCATACGCAACCATCATAGCACAATCGCACTCCAATAATCAACCAAATCAACCTGTATCACAAAATTGAATGAATATGCAGAAAAACCTCGATTTTACATAAATTATACATAAGTCTGGTGGTGACTTTTACATAAGACAGATACAATACACTCATAACAGATCAATAATAAACAACAAGTAGAGGAGAAAAGAGAAGTGAAAAAATTCAATCACAAAGTAACAGTAGCAATGATGTCTGCAATTCTTATGGCATCTACTCTGGTTGGCTGTGGACAGACAGCAGACAACGCATCAGCAAGCGTGGAAGTAACCAATGAAACTTATGCGGCAGCTACAAACAATGGAGTACAGACAGTATCTCAGAAAACACCGAAATATATCTTTTTATTTATTGGTGATGGTATGAGTTATCCACAGGTTCAGTCAGCATCTTACTATCTTGGTGCTAAGGCAAGCCAGGGCGGTGACGTAACAGGTGGTGAGCAGTTGTCCTTTATGAATTTCCCTACAGTTGGTTCAGCACAGACTTTTGACAGTACATCTTTCTGTCCTGATTCCGCATCTACAGCAACATCTATTTCCACAGGACACAAGACTTACAGTGGTGTCATCAATATGGATACAACCAAGACTGTTAAATATACAACAATTTCTGAACAGTTAAAATCACAGCTTGGTTACAAAATCGGTGTACTTACAACAGTTAACCTGAATCATGCAACACCTGCAGCATTCTATGCACATCAGTCTTCCAGAAAGAATTATTATGAGATCGGACAGGAACTGATCGCAAGTAATTTTGATTATTTTGCAGGCGGCGGATTCTTAAGCCCTACAGGTAAGAACAAGGATCTCGAAAGTCTCTATGATGTAGCAAAAGAGAATGGATATACTGTAACCACGACACAGAGCGAGATCGAAGCAGTAAACAAGTCTACAGGCAAAGTGATCGCAGTTGATGAGAATCTGGCTGATGGCGATGCCATGAATTATGATATGGATCTTACAGATAATAAGTGGGAACTTGCTGATTATGTACAGAAGGGCATTGAAGTGCTGAACAATGACAAAGGTTTCTTCATGATGGTAGAAGGCGGTAAGATCGACTGGGCCTGTCATGCAAACGATGCAGCAGCTTCCATCAATGATACCATCGCTCTGGACAGAGCAGTACAGGTAGCTTACAAGTTCTATGAACAGCATCCTGCAGATACTCTGATCCTGGTAACAGGAGATCATGAGACAGGTGGTCTGACAATCGGTTATGCGGGAACAAACTATGATACTTATTTAAAGAATCTGGAGAATCAGACACTTTCCTATGCTAAGTTCGATACGGAATATGTTGCTTCTTACAAGGAGAACAAGACACCATTCTCACAGGTACTCGTAGATATCAAGAACAACTTCGGACTTGTAACAGCAGATGATGCAGATGCAGCAGCAGATTCTACACTGGTACTGACAGATTATGAGGTACAGAAGTTAAAGACTGCATATGAAAGAACACTCAAGGTAGGCGCATCCCCTCAGGATAAGATGACACAGGAAGAATATGACCTCTATGGTACATATGAGCCTCTTTCCGTAACCATTACACATATTTTGAATAACAAGTCAGGTATTGCATTCAGCTCCTATTCCCATACAGGACTTCCTGTACCGGTATTTGCAGTTGGTAATGGTTCAACCCTCTTTGATGGTTATTATGATAATACTGACATTTACAACAAACTGGCTGTTTTAACAAAAGTGAAATAATAGATAGAAAAAGGAAATGAATGCGGATGAAACAGATATGTAACCGGTATATATTGCCTCATCTTCCGTTCCTGATATGTATGGTTTTGTTTGGTATCCTCATGGTCTGGCCAACAGGCTATGAGGATGCTGTTATTTATCAGGGAACTGATCGATGCAGGGCACAGGTACTTGCAACAGATGAATCCACCGTGATCAGCAGTGGACTGATACGTTCAGGTGAACAGGATTGTACAGTGCGTCTGCTTGGGGGCAGATTTAAAGGACAGGAAACGCAGGCGTATAATCTGCTGACAGGATC
>CAYRAW010000153.1:0-7386 GCA_964422225.1 uncultured Roseburia sp. | reverse complement strand
ACATTACAGTGTGTATTTCGCTCAGCGGAAGATGAACAAAACGCTCTTGCAGCTCTTGATATTGTAAAATCAGAAAAAAGAGGCAGGCTGAATCTGATCACCGCACGTGGCAGGAGTGACGAAATCATGCAAAAGATTAATTCTTATTCGCCAATTTTGGCAGAAATACTGCCATTGACTCTGGAAGAAATATTTATCAGTGAGACGGAGGTTATCGGTTATGACATCAAGAAACTTATTTTTTAAACTGATAGCGCAGGACTTCCGCAAAAGAATATGGTGTCCGTTATGTATCTTTATTATTGATTTTCTCGCATTGGAGGTATATTTCCTTCTGGGCTCCGATAGTGTAAGCAGATACCAAAATACCTATAAATATTCGGTTTCCTACTATTTATCTGATGTTTTCTTTGCTGGAAATACGGTAAGTCCGATCATGATCCTGACGATTCTGTCAGCAATAGTATGTGCCATCAGTGGTTACACATATCTGCATTCTCGAATGCAATTGGATATGTATCACAGTCTTCCTGTAAAAAGAGGAACCATTTATGCAGCAAAATATATTGCGGGAATTGCTTATTATCTGATTCCTCTTGTATTGCATGTAGGAGCGTGTCTGTTGATAGGCATCATCCAGAATGTGTTCTCCATGCATGCACTTATGAATGCAATAGGGTATATATGCATCCTGCTTCTCATATATCTGACCGTATACAGTACCTGTATTCTGGCGGTAATGCTGACAGGTAATCTTATTATCACGATATTGATTTCAGCACTTTTACTGACTTACAGTCTACTTCTGGAAATCCTCAGAAACGCATTATATCAAAACTTTTATTATGCTAATATTATGGGATGCAATCCGGAATTTGTGGCATTTTCTCCTATGCACATGGTCATAAGATTACTGGAGCATTCTATGTCTGCCGGTCAGAATGAACCATACTATTATTCTGCTTTTGTGCCATATGTATTTGTTGTTTTAATTGCCATAATATTGATAACTGTGACAGGTTATGTACTTTACCGTATCCGTTCTACGGAATCAGCAGGCAGAGCAATTGCTTTTCGAAGAACAGAACCGGTTATAAAAGCAATGATCGTGATTCCTTTGTCTTTATACAGTGGTCTGTTCTTTGAAAATCTGTCGCCTTCTGGAATTTCATTTGGATGGTATCTGTTTGGTGCAGCGTTCGGATTTCTTATATCTGCTTTTTTTGTGGAAATCATTTTCAGATTTGATATCCGCTGCGCTTTTCATCATTGCAGCCAATTGCTGTTCAATGGAGCATGCATTGCACTGATCATCGCTGTTTTTAAAACCGATGCACTTGGATATAATACCTATATTCCATCTGATTCCGAAATTGCAGACTGTTCTGTATCCATATCAGGATTAATGAATGCGAGTACACACACAGCCCAGGGATACATTGATGCAGAAGAATATCGGATGGAACATATGCATATTTCAGATAATTCTGCCATAATGCAACTGGCACGCAAGGCAGCATCTCAGGGGCTGCACTTTACTACGATAGATTACTATGATGGTATTGAACAGACACCTGAGTATCAGGCGATCATAGAAAAAGAAAACAATTACAGAAGGATAGTTTTCGGATATCACCTGCAAAATGGAAAAAATGTATATCGTCAATATTATATAGATATCACCGATCAGGATTCGCTTGACCTTTTAAAAAATATTTATGATGATATTGATTACAAGGCTAATTCGATGCCGCTATTTGCAAATGGCTGGAATACAGCCTACACTGCTGTTAATTGCAGCGGACAGTATGAAGCAGGAAGCATTTCCCTGAATGATGAAAAAAAAGCTGCTCTGCTGGAAGCTTACCAATCCGAATTCATGAATCTTTCACTGGATGAAATTATGGAGTCATATCCTGTTGCAGTCCTGGAATTTGTGGGTAAACAGGTAACTTACGATCAATACACCTATTATCCTTCTGATGAAGGATATCCTGTATATCCTTCCTTTGTCAGAACAATTGAACTTCTAAAAGAATATGGATTTGACTGTGAGCAGGAATGTCCTGTTGATATGATCGATGCTGTTACTGTCACAAATTATTCAAATGAACGCAGTGACGGAACTTATCCTTATATTGTGTACACGGACAAAGACAAAATTCAGCAGATATTGGATAACTCATTACAGGATCAGCTTGTTTACAGCGTATACAGTTACCTGGCTGCAGAAGAGAAATTCACAATATACATTGGCAATGAAAACCAGAGTTATGATTATTACAACGAGCTTTCCAATTATGTCCCTAAAAAAGACAAATTACCAGAATTTGTAATACAGGATTTTACAGAATTGGAAAAGGAATAAAAAGGGTTAACAAATTCCAACTGATATGTTAATATAATAACAGAATCAGACAAATGGAGGATGCGGTATTATGAGTAAATCAAAATATGTAGCCTATGTATCAACTTATACGATGGGTGATAATCATGGTATTAAAATATATGATGTTGATATGGAACACGGACACCTGAAGGAAAAAGCGCAGGTAGAGATCACAAACTCTTCCTATGTTACTATTTCCCACAGTGGTAAATTTCTGTATTCCATTACAGACTTTGGCGTAGAAGCATTCAAAATCCTTGAAGATGGTAATCTGGAGCTGATCAATAAGGCATCTATCAATGGTATGAGAGGATGTTACTTATCTACAGATTATGAAGATAAATTCTTATTCTGCGCAGGATATCATGATGGCAAGATTACTGTACTCCGATTAAATCCTGAAACCGGAGAAGTCGGAGAAATAACAGAAGAAATTTTCCATAAAGGACTTGGCAGTATTGCAGAACGTAGCTTCCGCCCTCATATCAGCTGTGTTAAGATGACTCGTGATAACAAATATCTGTGTGCAGCAGATTTAGGCATTGACTATGTTAATGTATATCGCCTTGATCATGAGAAGGGCACATTAAAACAGGTAGATATCATCAGATGTGATCTGGAATCCGCTCCAAGACATCTTAAATTCTCAGATGACGGTAAGTTCCTGTATGTAGTCAGCGAATTAAAGAACTGTATTGATGTATATCATTATCATGAAGAAGAAAATACACCATTTTTTGATCATATACAGACAATCCCCACTACAGACAAATATGAGGCAAGAGATGTCGCTGCAAGTGCATTGAATATTTCAGCAGACGGCAAATATATTCTGGCTTCTAATGCCGGTGAGAATAGTGCAGCCTTATATGAAATTCAACCGGAAAGTGGAGAACTTGAAAGATTATTCTGTCTGCCGATCAGTGGTGAATACCCTAAGGATGCTTCCCTATTCCCGGATAACAAACATCTGGTATGTCTGAACCATGAGTCAAATACAATGACTTTCTTCACAGTAGATTTAGATAAGAATGTTATTATTATGAATGGTAAGGAATTGGCGGTTAAGCAGCCAAACTGCATCATTTTCCATGAGATGAAATAGAGTAGCATATAAGAATCCATATGAAATAAGAACTGTGGTAAACGATAAAGTTCCCACAGTTCTTATTTTACTTATTTCAGATAAAAAGCCTTTATCTTATCCAGACGAGAAGTCATGTTCTGTAACAAAAGATCCAGAACAGTTATGGCTGTCATGGATTCTACAACAACAGCAGCTCTGCTGACTACGATAGGATCATGACGTCCTTTAATCTGAATCTGAATTTCTTCACCATCTCTGTTTACAGTATCCTGTGTCTGGAAAATAGATGGTGTCGGCTTAAAATATGCTCTTAATATAATATCCGATCCATCACTGATTCCACCTAAAATACCACCGGCATGATTTGTTTTCTTTTCAATCTGTCCATTTACATTACAAAATGCATCATTGTTACCGGAACCTTGTGCAGATGCTGCTTTACAGCCATCACCTACTGTGAAAGCCTTCACTGCACCAATGGACATAATTGACTGTCCAAGACAGGCATCCAGTTTGTCGAAAACCGGTTCTCCGATTCCGGCAGGAAGACCATGTACCGTACATGCAACAACGCCACCTGCTGAATCCTGATGTTCTATGCACTTCTTCAAATATTCTTCCGCCTGGGCAGAAGCCTGAGCATCCGGCATTCCGGTTGGATTTTGGGATGCTTCATTTATATCAAATCTATCCATTGAAATTGTAACAGGTCCTATAGATTCCACGTAAGCAGTTACTGTCACACCCAGTTCCTTTAAAATATTTGCTGCAATTGCACCTGCTGCTACACGTCCAATTGTTTCACGACCTGATGAACGTCCACCGCCTCTGTAATCACGGAAACCATATTTGGCGTCAAATGTATAATCAGCATGTCCGGGGCGGTAGTAAGATGCGATATCACTATAATCTGATGAACGTTGCGAAGTATTACGGACGAGCATAGATATAGGTGTACCTGTTGTTTTTCCTTCAAAGACGCCAGACAGGATTTCAACTGTATCAGATTCCTTACGTTGTGTCGTATATTGAGTCTGTCCGGGTTTCCTGCGGTTAAGATATTTCTGGATATCTTCCTCACACAGAGATAAGCCGGCAGGGCATCCGTCCACAACAACGCCAATTGCTGCACCATGAGATTCTCCCCATGTTGTTATTTTAAATAAATTTCCATATGTAGAACCTGCCATGAATGATATATTCCTTTCCATTACTGATTTTGGTTTTTCACAAAAGCCTGCATGAATATACAATTCTGTACACTGGCTTTTATTAAAGATTATATCGGAATATTTCATAAAATCAAGCGAATAACGTCTATTTTGAAATTTGTTTTACATAATGTATATTTTTTTGACATTTTTTGCAAATTATAGATGCAATTCCAATATGATTATGTTATGATAAATGCAAATAAGTTAACAATTTACGCAAAGGGGAGCGTTTTGTTAGCATGAAGTTTTGTTGATGGGGATGAGAGAAATGCATAAAACATGGAAGGAAAATGTTACAGACAAAATACGGAGAAAGATGCGCATACACAGATATTTTAAACTGCCTTATCAACTGGCACTTATTATGGTGACCATAATAGGTAATACCAGTGAATATCTTGTTTATAATAGTAAGCGTATTTCCAGTATTGCGGCTGTTTTTTTGTTTTTTATCATAAGCAGCAGTTTTGCTTTCCCTTATATTCAGGAAGAAGATTATACGGAAGAAACTATTCGTATGCAGGAAATTGAGTCCAGCTATGAATATGTACCTACTGTCCTGGATCTTTCTGCAAATGACGTATTGGATGATAATGATGTTCTGGATGGCTATAATAATGAAGAACTGGATATTCAGGATGGGATCGATCAGTTCTCACTGGATGATATTCTGGAAGCAAATGAAATCAGTAACACCAACAATACAGACAGCCAGTCACAGGAACAGGAACTGACAGCAGATGACTGGAGATTGCTTCTTGTAAATAAACAGCATCCTGTTCCGGATGATTATACCTTTACACCTGGTAAAATAACTGGTAATATGAAGTGTGACATCAGGATCATTGATGATCTGATGGCAATGATGGAAGCAGCCAAAGCAGACGGTATCAACCTGATGGTGTGCTCGCCATACAGAGATTACAACCGCCAGACTGTTTTATTCAATCGCAAAATTGACTATTACATGGATAAGGGATATTCTTATCTGGAAGCATACAAAATATCGTCTATTACAGTAACCGTTCCTGGTGCCAGTGAGCACCAGATTGGACTGGCGCTTGATATTGTAAGTGATACTTATCCTTATCTGGAGATTGAATTTGGTGAGACTCAAGCCGGTAAATGGTTAAATCAGCACAGTTGTGAATATGGTTTTATTCTTCGTTACCCACTTGGCAAAGAATATATTACCGGTATCCAATATGAGCCATGGCATTTTCGGTATGTAGGCAAAGAAGCTGCTACGGCAATTATGAGCCAGGGAATCACTCTGGAAGAATTTGTGGAGGATTTATAAGTTACATGTACAAAATATTAAAACAGGAAGGCAGAGCGAAACGTGCGGAAGTGACTACAGTGCACGGCACGATTCAAACGCCTGTATTTATGAATGTAGGTACTGTTGCAGCGATCAAAGGAGCTGTATCTACTGCAGATCTGGAAGAAATAGGTACTCAGGTAGAATTATCAAATACATATCATCTTCATGTACGAACAGGAGATGAAACAATCAAAAAACTCGGTGGACTTCATAAATTTATGTCCTGGAATAAACCAATTCTGACGGATTCTGGTGGATTCCAGGTTTTTTCACTGGCAGGATTGCGTAAGATCAGGGAAGAAGGAGTTACTTTCCATTCACACATAGATGGCAGAAAGATATTCATGGGACCGGAAGAAAGTATGCAGATCCAGTCTAATCTGGCATCAACGATCGCCATGGCATTTGATGAATGTCCACCCAGTAAGGCAGAAAGAGACTATGTCATTCCTTCCGTAGAACGTACAACACGCTGGTTAGAACGATGCAAGGCAGAAATGACCCGTTTAAATTCTTTGGAAGATACTATCAATAAACAGCAAATGCTGTTTGGAATCAATCAGGGCGCTGTTTATCCGGATATCCGTATTGATCATGCCAAACGTATCTCAGAACTTGATCTGGATGGATATGCAGTTGGAGGTCTTGCCGTTGGTGAATCACACGAAGAAATGTATTATATTCTGGAAGAAACCGTTCCATACCTGCCAAAGGATAAGCCAACCTACCTTATGGGTGTAGGTACCCCGGCGAATATTCTGGAAGGCGTAGAGAGGGGTATTGATTTCTTTGACTGCGTTTATCCGACCAGAAACGGCAGACATGGGCATCTCTATACGAATCATGGTAAAATTAATCTGTTTAATGCTAAATATGAGTTGGATACACGTCCAATCGAAGTCGGATGTAATTGCCCTGCATGCCGCAGATATTCCAGAGCGTACATCAGACATCTTCTGAAAGCTAAAGAAATGCTTGGTATGAGATTATGTGTTCTTCATAATCTGTATTTCTATAATACAATGATGACCGAGATCCGTGATGCATTAGATAAAGGCGAATTTGCCACATATAAGAAGCATAAACTGGAGAGTATGGCTGCCGGAGAGCAGGACTGATTTACATAATCTCTGATTTATAAAAAATTTACTTGATGTCTATTATATTTTTGTGTATGATATGACATATGGTTTATAAACTTACAGGAGGAACTAAGATGAATCTATTATTGTCTTCTACAGATGCTGCAGCCGCAGGACAGGCTATGGCAAGCCCTATCGTATGGGTTATTTACTTTGTTGTATTGATTGGAATTTTCTATTTCCTTTTCTATCGTCCTCAGAAGAAGGAACAGAAAAAGAGAAGTGCTCTG
>CAYRAW010000152.1:0-7471 GCA_964422225.1 uncultured Roseburia sp. | reverse complement strand
AATGAAGAAACATCTACATTCCACAGTATTATTACATTAAAACAATTATCTTTAAAATAACTTTCTTCTATACCTGATTAGAACTATTGAAATATTTTTGAATTTCTTCTTCCACCAGCCCCTGCCCGATGACAATGACAACCTCCTGCGCCTGTTCTATGGTTTTCATGGAGAAGTTGTCTTTTGTTGCATTGATCTCTATCCATCTGCCATCTGCCTGTGGGAAGAATCCTTTTACACGAAAGATCTGTCCGCATTTCTCATCTGCAAACAATTTCTCTACAGTACCTTTTATCTCCTCTGCTGCCATATGCACATTCATGAAAAAGAGAGAGGTAAATGCATCATTGTGATCGAACCACAGTTTCTCATGGTCTGCACTGTGCCAGCCACAGTTTACCAGTTTCTCATAATCCTCCTGTGTCAGTTCATCCCAGGGCTTTGTGATAACCTCATCTGTAAGCGTACGATTGCAGTGAAATTCCTCTAACATACCATTAAGCCGTTTTATACTTTCCTGAATCTGTTCTGGTGTTGCCTCTTGCGCTTTACTGAATATGATTGCACCGGCATTTGCGATCTGTGAGGTCATCAGATATCTTGCCTGTTTGGACAGATCATCTTCAACTCTGGCATCTACAATAGTAAAGATATTACCCGGTTCATACCAGTTGCTGACTGGTTCTTCATATAATACATCAAAAAAAGCGTCTACATCATAGATTCCCGATGGCTCTACCACAACTCTCTTAAAGCCCTGCATTGCCATGGCAATGAGCTTCGCCTTGAATCGTCTCTTCCAGTCTGTCTCTACATTACCGCCTACGATCTGCTCCACATCACACATTTCAGAATCCAGATCTGAGAGCATGACCATATCTACATTGATCGCACCGAAGTCATTTTCTATAATGCCTACCTTCATACCCTTTTCTACCAGATAGGAAGCATATTTTCTAATAAAAGTGGTCTTTCCTGAACCCAGAAAACCCGTAATTAAATCTACTTTGATCATACTAATCCCCGCCTTTCGCCCTTATTTTAGCATGAAAGCTTCCCTTCAACAATCTTCGTATCTGATATTTTCTATCAAAAATAAGAGGCTGCACGAAACAGCCTCTTACTCTATATTCTACATGATTTATTTGGTTCTCTGATAAATTTCGTTGATGTAATCTGCCATTGTGATGCTGTTAAGTCCTTCACAGGAAGCAACATATGCATCCCAGTCAGCGTCTACATTCTTAACACCTGTTGCGAACTGTAATGTCCATGTATTAACATTGTCGATCAAAGGTGTCTTCCAGAGGTTCAACTGCTCGTTCTCTTCTTCGTCTGCTACATAAGAAGGATCAAGAGGTTTGATATCCCTGGCTTCTGTAATACGGTTTACAAAGTCCATAATATCAGGATTGAAGTTATCTGTCATTTCTGCGATAGTACCGCCATAGTAGAAGTTACCACCTGCGTAGCCCCACTGTAAACGGATATCAATATCATTTTCATCACCAGCGATACCAAGACCACCACACTGATAGCCATCCAGTAAGGACTTGGTTCCATCAGCATTTACCTGATATGTCTCGCCTTCAACACCCCACTTGGTCAGATTGTATGCTTCATGAGAGTAGAACAACCAGTCTACGAAACGGATCATCTTGATGAAGCCTTCTTCGCCTAATTCATCCAGTGCTCTCTTGGAGATCATAACACCATTCTCAAGTCTGGAGTTCTCAGGAAGGTAATTTGTCTTTTCTCCCCTGGGAATCAGACACAGATATGTCTCATAGTTGCCAGCACCCAGGTTCTCATCCAGGTTAGCTAACCAGCTTGTATACTGAGAACGGTTTACACTGAGGATAGCTGTCTCACCACGATAGAACTTGTTACATGCTGTCTGATTATCCTGTGTAAATGTTTCAGGATCAAGGATTCCACCCTGTACATACTTGCTTACTTCGTTTAAATATGCCTTGAAGTTATCGCTTGTAGGTCCGAAATACCATTCATCCTTGGTTGAATCATATAACATACCATTTCCGATAGCCCAGCCTGCCTGTACATCATAGGAGCTTGCCATAAGCTTTAACAGGTTACCGCCGGAACCGTCTGTAACTTCACTGCCACACCATAAGTCACTCCATACATAATCAGATTCTTTGATCATACCCTCTGATACCATGTATGCTTTTACTTTAACAAGTGCATCATACAGATCATCCCATGTCCAGTCCTTCTCAATTGCAGGTACGTCTACACCTGCTGCATCGAAGAGATCTTTACGGATCATGAATGTATAGTCCTGAACAGGAGCTTCCAGCATACCAGGTAATCTGTAAAACTTACCATCTGATTTGGTAATGGTTTTTAAATCATCCTGCATGTTATACTTCTCTACGAAATCTGTGAAATAAGGCATATACTGTGTATAATCTGAAATAGGTACGATCGCACCGCCATCTACATATGGAGACTCATCATAGGTCTTGGGAATAATGTAGGCAGCTTCACCTGCATTGATCATCAGAGATACCTTCTGATTGTAATCACCACTGTCGATACTTGTGATATCCAGTGTTACATTTGTTGCCTCTTCGATTTTCTTAAATACACCTTCTGTTTTCCAGGTATCTACCATAGGATACCAGCTTGCATCTGAGAAGAAGAAGGAATAAGTTACAGGGTCATCAGAATGGAATGTTGTATCCAGTCCATACTGGTAGTCAAGGTTCTCCTCGGCTGCAGCCTCTGTGGATGCCGTCTCTGTGCCTGCTGCACTTTCTGTCTTAGAGTCTGCACCTGTATCTGTAGAAGTACTCTGTGTATCCCCTGAACTTCCACATCCTGCAAGACTTCCTGCTACCATTACTGTTGCCAGTAACATACTGAGAATTTTCTTTTTCTTCATTCAATTTACCTCCCTAATAACATCATCTTGTTTATAGTTTCATGCCTTGCGGCTTAATACCTCTTTTTTACTCCTTAACGCCACCTAACATCATACCCTGTACAAAATATTTCTGAATGAAAGGATAGATGCAGATAAGTGGTGCTGCTGTCAATACCATACAGCAGGACTTGATGTTGGATGCGATCTGTGCTGCATCAGCTGTAGCACCCGGGTCATTACTTGTTGTAGAACCATTGATGATCTGTCTTAAATAATACGCTACAGGCCATTTCTTCTTATCATCCAGGTACAGGAATGCGTTGAACCAGTTGCTCCAGTATCCTGTCATATAGAACAGTGCCATGGTTGCCATGATCGGCTTGGATAACGGAAGCACGATCTTGAAGAAAATACCTATATGAGTCAGTCCGTCAATAGAGCCTGCCTCTTCCAGTTCTCTTGGAATCCCTGCAAAGAAGGACTTCATCAGCAATACATAATATGTACCGATCAGACCCGGCAGGATGAATGCTGCTACAGTATCACGCAGTCCTAAATAAGTCATTAATACATAGTTAGGAATCATACCGCCGCCAAAATACATGGTAAAGATAATGAGCGGTGCTGCTATCTTATTGAGTCTCAGCTCCGGCTTGGATAATGGATAAGCAAGCATTGCGGAGAATAACAGAGATCCAACTGTACCAATTACTGCATAGAGAATGGTATTTCCATAGTATCTGATGAAATCGCCTTTTGAAATTACACTCTTATAGGTAGTCAGGTTAAAATCTACCGGCCATACCTTTACCAGACCCTGTACGATTGCAGACTCAGAGGAAAAAGACTGTGCAACCAGATACAGGAAAGGATACAGAGTAATGACACATACCAGAATCATGAGCAGTGTGTTGCATACCTGAAACACACGATATCCGGTTGATACTTTAATTTTGGTCCTTGATGAAACCATATCCATATTTTTTGCCATATTCTTTCCACCTCCTTAGAACAATCCGCTTTCTGTCGTCTTTTTGGATACAATATTGGCAAGTGTCAGCAATACCAGGTTGATCAGGCCTTCGAACAATCCAACTGCGGTAGCATAACTGTAGTTACCTGAACCGATACCCATTCGATATACATAAGTTGAAATGATATCTGCCTTTTCATAAGTCATTGGGTTATACAACAGGAATACCTTTTCAAATGCTCCACCGGAACCTACCAGACCGCCGATATCCAGGATCAGTAAAGTTGTGATCGTTGGTAAGATACAGGGAATCGTGATATTCCATACTCTCTGGAAATGGTTTGCACCATCGATTTCTGCTGCTTCATACAGATCAGGGCTGATACCTGCAATAGCTGCCAGGTAAAGGATAGTTCCCCAGCCAAGTCCCTGCCACAGACCGGAACCTACGAATATGGTTGTGAACCATTCCGGCAATGCCATAAAGGAAATTGCCTCATGTCCATGTGCTACCAGGAATCCATTGATAGGACCATTGGTAGATAACATCTCACGGATCATACCAGCGATGATTACCATGGAGATGAAATGCGGCAGATAAGATACAGTCTGCACGAATTTCTTCCAGTGAATGTTCTTGATTTCATTCAGTAATAATGCAAAGATCAGAGTCAGTGGGAAACGGAACAGTAAATAAATGATATTCAGTCTCAATGTATTGGCAAATGCTCTCCAGAACATCTGATCTTTGATAAACTGTCTGAAGTATTTGAATCCACTCCACTCTACACCAAAGATTCCACCACCTGCGCGGTATTTACGAAATGCAATTACATTACCAAACATTGGTATATATCTGAATATCAGATAATATATAATGGGAATGATTAAGAACATATACAAACGCCAGTTCTTCACAATATGTTTTCCCAGAGGCATCTGTCCACTTTTGTTTGCTTTTACCTTTGTCTTTGCCAAGCAAATCTCCTCCTTTTTATGTTTCATCTGTGTCTGTCTGATTATTCCTCAATGATCTGTGTCTGTGCAATATTTACTTCAAACCTTACAGGAGCTGTACCTGTCAGTTGTGCACTTCTGGCATCCGGCTGACTACTGCCTACATATACCTGACATTTCCCTTCTGTGAGCACCAGTTCACCATCTTCATTATATAGAGCAAAAGCCTTGTCAGCTAATGCGATTTCTACATGCTTTGTTTCCTTTTTCTTTACAGCTACCTTTTTCAATGCCTTAAGCTGTACCTTGGGGGCATCTGCCAGACCGGTTGCCACATAGATCTGTATGGTCTGTGCACTGTCATAATCACCTGTATTGGTAATATCTGCTTCTACTCTGATTCCCTCTGCGGATACAACATCTGTTGACAGCTTCACATTGCTGATCGCAAAATCTGTATAGGATAACCCATATCCAAATGGGAATAGAGCCTCCTGTTCCATATAGCGGTAAGTTCTGCCCTTCATTGCATAATCTGTAAATTCAGGAAGTTCCTCCAGAGATTTATAGAAAGTAATCGGCAGCTTGCCCTCCGGACTTGCTTCTCCAAACAGCAGTTTTGCAATTGCTCTGCCACCCTGCGCTCCGGGATATCCTCCATAGAGGATTGCCGGTATGTGTTCTGCCGACCAGTTGATCGCAAGTGCACTTCCTGATAACAGAACCAGTACAACAGGCTTGCCACAGGCAGCTACTGTCTCCAGTACTTCCTCCTGGATTCCGGGGAGATTTAAGTTTGGTTTATCACCACTTGCGTACTGATTACCCTGATCTCCTTCTTCTCCTTCCAGTCCTGCATCCAGTCCCATACAGCAGATCACCACATCACTGTACTCACAGATACCTTTTACTTCTGCAATTCTGTCATTGGTAACTGCCAGATTCTCTATTTTATCCTTATAGAGATGACAGCCATCTGAATATAGTACTCTTGCTTCATCCCCTACATATTCCTGAATCCCTTCTACTACCGTTATATACCGGGAAGCCGTTCCTTCATAATTACCAACCAGTGCTTTACGGTTATTGGCATTAGGTCCGATCACGCCGATCGTCCTGTACTTTTTCACATCCAACGGAAGCAGCTTATCTTCATTTTTGAGAAGAACTGCACTCTTCATGGCTGCCTTGAGATTAAGCTGTCTCATCTTAGCTGAATCAGCTTCCAGGAAGGAGATTTCATCATAAGGATTATCCCTGACTTCACCCAGAGTACCAAGCTTCATTCTGGTAGTAAACAGATTTACAACAGCTTCATCCACTCTTTCTTCTGGAACCTTGCCTTCCTTTACCACATCCTCCAGACAGGAGAACAGGTTGCCACAGTTAAGATCACAGCCATTGTTCATAGCCAACGCGACCGCTTCCTGTGCAGTATCTACGACCTTATGTCCCTGGAAGAAATCCCGGATCGCCCAACAGTCTGATACGACATGTCCCTGGAAACCCCATTTCTTTCTCAGGATATTCTGCAAAAGTTCCTCACTTCCACAGCAGGGTTGACCATTCGTTCTGTTATAGGCTCCCATTACAGCTTCTACCTTTGCTTCCTGTACACATGCCTTAAAAGCAGGCAGATACGTTTCATACATATCCTTTTTGGAAACTTCTGCATTAAACTGATGTCTCAGATCCTCCGGTCCACTGTGTACTGCAAAGTGCTTCGCACAGGCTGCAGCTTTTAAATACTTCTCATCATGTCCCTGAATACCTTCGATAAATCTGACTCCCAGTCTGCTGGTCAGATAAGGATCTTCTCCAAATGTCTCATGGCCTCTGCCCCATCTAGGATCTCTGAATATATTGACATTGGGTGACCAGAAGGTCAGTCCCTTATAAATATCTGTATCATTATGTTTCTGCTGATTGTTATATTTTGCACGGCCCTCTGTGGAGATTGCATCTGCAACTTCCTCTACCAGATCTTCATCAAAGCTGCCTGCTAATGTGATCGCCTGTGGAAATACAGTCGCTACACCGGCTCTTGCCACACCATGAAGTGCCTCATTCCACCAGTTATATGCTTTGACATTTAATCTGTCTACCGCTGATGCCCAGTTCAATGTCTGACTGCATTTTTCACGCAGATCCATCTGTGCTACCAGTTTTTTAGCTGCTTCACGATACTCTTTATGTTTTTCCTGATTATGTGTCAACTCCAACTTCTTCATCTCCTCTTTCCACAACTTTATATATAGTTAGCAATTTCACTAATTTTCTTTCGTTTATAAGAAAATTATATACAAGTTGCCTATGCCTTTCCTCTTAAATATTGTCATGCAATTCTCAAATATTCTCATTTTATAAAATAATATGTTTATCGATATGCATATTTTAAGTCTATTTTTATTTAAAAAATCAACAAAACGCTAGATTAATTGCACATTTTTTGCTATGATAAGTACAATCTAAACAATGATTCAAGTAAAATTACAATGAATGCAGCAATCTGTTTTTGATTATATTTGAGAAGATGAGTATTTTTGATTAGGAGGATTTGTTATGATCGAAGAGTTGCATGGAAGACGTGAAACCGTTCTTCATCCGGCTACACAGGCATTTCGTCTGTATATGAATGTAGAAGCAGAGAA
>CAYRAW010000151.1:0-7567 GCA_964422225.1 uncultured Roseburia sp. | reverse complement strand
CGATAAGACCCAGTCCGATGAAGCCATAAGAATTACGTTTCATGAATGTAGTCTCCTTTATGCAGGCATTTGCAGGATGTGCAGATGCCAGTCGTTCTGTATTTATAGTATCGCACTTTAACGTACTAAAGTCAATAGTAGAAGTTAGAACATTGTACTGAAAATTTACATAATATTTTGGATAAAATGTTATATACAAAATACACAATGCAACTTGAATATACAGACAATATATTGTAAAATTTATTTAAAGGTGTACGAAAATAAATACAATTCATATAATGTATGAATAAATTTAAACAACACCAAAATAATTCTGAAAGAAATATGGTAAGAATTTTACAAAAATAATGTGTTCACAGAGTTTTCTAATGAAGCATTCTGAGAATACATAATATCAAACAGGAGGTAGCTACTATGAATGTTTACACCACAGACAAGGTCAGAAATGTAGTTCTATTAGGTCATGGAGGGGCGGGCAAGACCAGCCTCGTAGAATCTATGGCATACTTGGCAGGCATTACATCCAGAATGGGCAGAGTCGAGGATGGTAATACGGTAAGTGATTTTGGAAAAGAAGAACAGAAACGTAAGATTTCAATTAGCACTACTGTTGTGCCGATTGAATGGGAAGGTGTAAAGATCAATATATTGGATACGCCGGGATATTTTGACTTTATAGGTGAAGTAGAAGAGGGAATCAGTGCGGCAGATGCAGCGATCATTGTTGTATCAGGCAAGGCCGGTGTAGAAGCCGGTACGGAAAAGGCATGGGAGTTGTGCGAAAAATATAAGCTCCCCCGTATGATCTATGTTACAGATATGGATGTGGATAATGCTTCTTTCAAGAATGTAGTGGAAACATTAACAGAAATGTATGGTAAAAAGATCGCGCCATTCCATTTCCCGATTCGTGAAAATGAGAAATTTGTGGGCTATATTAATGTGGTCAGTGAAAATGCAAACCGTTGGGTAGGCAAGGAAGTAGAAGAATGTGAAATTCCTGATTACAGCAAGGATAATCTGGCCCTTTATAAAGATACATTGATGGAAGCTGTTGCGGAAACCAGTGAAGAATTTATGGAACGCTATTTTGGCGGTGAGACATTCACTGAGAATGAGATCAGAGCTGCATTGCGTACGAATGTCATTGATGGTTCAATCGTACCGATCAGTATGGGTTCCAATACATTATGCCAGGGTACATACACTTTGTTGGATGATATTGTGAAATATCTGCCAAGTCCTGAAAACAAGGAACTGGCTGGTATCAATATGAAAACGAATGAAATCTTTCAGGCAAACTATGATTTTTCCAAGGCAAAGTCAGCCTATGTGTTCAAGACTATCGTAGATCCGTTCATCGGAAAGTATTCGTTGATCAAGGTGTGCTCTGGTGTATTCAAACCAGACGACATGATCTATAACATGGACAAGGATATTGAGGAAAAAGTCAGCAAACTCTATGTACTTCAGGGCAGCAAGCCGATCGAAATACCTGAACTGCATGCAGGTGACATTGGAGCAATCGCAAAACTGACAGCAGCAAGAACCGGTAATACGCTGTCTACCAAGGCAAATATCATTGAATACGGTAAGTTCGAGATATCCAAACCATACACATCCCTTCGTTATAAAGTGCCGAATAAGGGAGATATTGATAAAGTAGCACAGGCACTTCAGAAGCTTTCCCATGAGGATCAGACCTTGAAGGTAGTCAATGATACAGAGAACAGACAGTCCCTGTTATATGGCATTGGCGAGCAGCAGCTTGAGATCATCCAGAGCAGACTGTTGAATGAATATAAGTGTCAGATCGAACTGAGTAAACCGAAGGTAGCATTCAGGGAAACAATCAAGAAAAAGGCAGACGTAGAATATAAATATAAGAAGCAGTCCGGTGGACATGGACAGTACGGTCATGTAAAGATGCGTTTTGAACCATCCGGAGATCTGGAAAAGCCATATGTATTCGAGCAGGAGGTTGTAGGCGGCGCAGTTCCAAAGAACTTTTTCCCGGCAGTTGAGAAGGGCTTACAGGAATCTGTTGTCAAAGGACCTTTGGCTGCATATCCTGTAGTCGGCGTAAAAGGTGTGCTCTATGACGGTTCTTACCATCCGGTAGATTCCTCTGAAATGGCATTTAAGATGGCAACGATCCAGGCATTTAAGAAGGGCTTCATGGAAGCCGGTCCGATTCTGTTAGAGCCGATCATGAACCTGAAAGTAACAGTACCTGACAGATACACGGGTGATGTTATGGGAGATCTGAACAAACGACGAGGCAGAGTTCTGGGAATGAATCCTGTTGGTAATGGTAAGCAGATCGTAGAGGCGGATATTCCTATGATGGAATTAAGCGGGTATTGCACGGTGCTTCGCTCCATGACCGGTGGCAGGGGCAGTTATGAATATACGTTTGCAAGATATGAACAGACCCCAAGTGATATCCAGGAAGCAGAAGTAAAAGCCAGAGCAGCTAAAGTAGCTGAGAATAATGAAGAATAAGTAAAATGTCGGCATAGCCGCTAATAACGACTATGCCGACATTATCTGTATGTATTTACAACTGCTGTATTTTGTAGTTTTGTCGCCCATTATGCTTGACAGAATATAACTGGCGGTCAGCATACGAAAGAAGCTGCCCGATATCTATATCCTTGAACTGCTCCAGTACAACATATCCCTGTGAAACAGTCTGTACCTTTTGGGAAGAAGACATAGTGCAAAGCTGCTGCCTTTTAGCGTCTTCCAAAATCTGCTGTGCGATCTGCTCAATTGTCGATGTATCAACATCTACCAATAATACAACAAACTCATCACCACCGTAACGATAGACCTCCCCGATATCTGCAACAAGCTTCTTGATAATCTGGCTGATCACTTTCAGATAGCGGTCACCTTGCAAATGTCCATATGCGTCATTGAACTCTTTGAAGTAATCCAGATCAATTATGCCAATGCCAATTCTGATATGGTTTCCTTCGGAATTTTTCTGCAACAGTTTGTAGTCCTTTTCGAGCTTATAGCGGTTGCCCACTCCTGTAAGTCGGTCGGTATCAAGCTTCTTTCGCTGCTCAGCATTCTCATCATATTCTGTCTTTAACTGGATTTTGTAATCAATGGTTGTTGCTCTGTCATGCTTTGTCTGGAGACACAGTTTTTTGCATAACTCAATGTATGTGCGTTCTTCCCTTCTAAGTAATTCCGGATCTCCAACTGCATCATAGTATGCCAGACGAAACTCCTGGATTCTTACCTGAATATCCAGTTCGATCAACTCTTCCGGAAGCTGGTTAAACTTCCACTCCATACCATCAAGCACTCTTTTCAGAGCCGCATAATCCTTAAGCTCCAATGCCAGATTTCCCACTCGTTCAAAACTATCCCAGAAACTAAAACCATTTTCAGGCTTAAATACCGCTTCTACCAGAGCCGGGAAACTTTCACGCACTTCTTCCTGCCGTCCGATTTTCATAAATAATTCACTCTGTATTGTCAGATAATGGAAGCGGAGATTTATGACACTCGGATGATCGATATATGTATTTGCACGATTCAGGTATTCTTCTGCTTTCTTATATTTACCAAGCTCAGTATATCCTACGCACAGATTCAAATTTGTTTTGAATGCGAGAATTTCAAAGTTTTTATCATTGGCATTTTTTTCCATCTCACTTAAAGCCAGTTCTAAATATTTAATGGAATGCTCAAAGTCGCTTAATCTCTGGTATTCCGCACCAATGTTATTGTAAATCCTGCTGCTTACTGCAGAAATATCATTTCCGGTAGATACGGAAAGTCCTGAAAGATAATGCTCAAGTGCCATCAGTTCATTCCCTAGTCCTCCATAGATAGCACCGATCAGATTTTCCAATTCACAGTATAACCGTGCATCAGTCTCCAGACTAAGCTGGTTTAATGTGCGTTTTGCAAGTGTAAGTGCATCGTTATAATTACCATTATCTGTTAATTTTCTGCATTCTTCATAGCATTCTCTGCTAAAGGAACTTACATCCTTTGTCTTGCCTGAAGAATTATTAGGGATTCCATCTAAGAGTGCATTAAAAGCATCCGTATCCATTGGCCGATAGAAAAAATATCCCTGGATGATATCACAGCCTGCTTCTTTCAGGATATCAAGTTGTTGCGTATTTTCAACACCTTCTGCAATAAGTCCCAGTCTAAGGAGTTGTGCCATCTGTATTACGGAATCAATGATATTGCGTCCCTTGGTATTATTTTTTTCGGTCAGGTCAAAAAACTTCATATCAAGTTTTATAGTATCTGCTTCGATGTCCTTTAGAATATTGAGCGCAGAATATCCGCTTCCAAAGTCATCGATCAGGATCATAAATCCAAAGGATTTTAATTTGCTTATAGCTTCGTAGATCGTCGCATTATCATTAACAAATGCAGATTCTGTGATTTCAATGTGGACATATTCGGGGAGTATGCCATATTGGCTGCTCAAAGCAGTCATGGTCTGATATACATCTGTTTTGCTGAAATCCTCCCTGGATACATTGACTGAAATTGGTACCAGTGCAAGCCCTGCCTGCTGTCTTTGCGACTGTAGGGAGAATACACATTCCCAGACATATCGGTCGAGCTGCGCTATCAGTCCTTTCTGCTCCAGAACAGGGATAAATTCACCGGGTGAAATAAAAGTTCCTTCGTGAATCCATCTTACCAATGCCTCAGCTCCGACAACTGTGCTCTCTGATACAGAATACTGGGGTTGTAAATAAATTATAAATTCACGTTTTGTAATGAACTCTTGTAAACGTTCTTCTGTCAACTCATTTACATATACCATATTTCGTAATCTTCCCTTTCTTATAAATTGATTTTATCGTAGCATGTTTTATAGGCAAATGCAACATTCTGCCTGGTGTACTGAAACAAATTTCTGTGTTGGGATCCAAGCTTGACAAGCCTACTATAGCATTGTACGATACCACTAAGAAATGGGGACGGAAACATGCAGAAATACAGAAGACGGATGCTGACAGCTGTACTTTTCATAGTGATATGTGCTGCAGCATATTTCATTACAGATGGAGAAAAAGAAAACAAAAGTGTATCCGCACAGATATTTGCCATGGATACCTACATGGAATTGACAGCTTATGGTAAGAACTCTGAAGAAGCAGTTGAGGCTGCCAAAGAAGAAATTGAAAGACTGGATGCACTTTTATCCACAGGCAATGAGAAGAGCGAGGTTGGACGGCTTAATGAGAATAAGAAAGGACAGATATCAGAAGATACACAGTATTTACTGAACCGTTCTCTTACTATTTATGAAGAAACGGATGGAGCTTTTGATATTACAATATATCCCGTCATGAGAGCATGGGGATTTACAGGAGAAGAACATCGGATACCGGATGAGGAAGAATTACAGGATTTACTACAGCTTGTAGATGCCTCCAGACTACAATATGATGCCAACACGCAGACACTTATGTTGCCAGAGGGGGTGGAGATCGATTTTGGCGGCATTGCCAAAGGCTATACTTCCCAGAGAGTTGCACAGATCATGCAGGAATATGGCATAACCAGTGCTATTTTGAATCTGGGAGGCAATGTGCAGCTTGTTGGTGCGAAGACGGATGGCAGTTCATGGAAGGTGGCAATTAAAAGTCCTGATGAACAGGAAGAATATCTGGGAGTGTTGTCCGCACAGAACAAGGCGATCATCACATCCGGCGGCTACGAGCGATATTTTGAAGAAAATGGCAGAAAGTATCACCATATTATAGATCCAAAGACAGGTATGCCAGCATATAATGGCTTACAGTCTGTAACAATTGTCAGTGAAGACGGTACGCTGGCAGATGGACTTTCTACCGCACTGTATGTCATGGGAACAGAAGAGGCGGTTAAGTTCTGGCAGGATCACAGTGATGAATTTGATGCCATTTTGTACACGGATGATGGAACTCTCTACGTTACAGAAGGAATTGCAGATACTTTTACTTCCGGTCATCCCATTACAGTTCTTGAAAAAGCAGTTGCATTTTAAATGGCACTATGCTAGAATATTTTCAGATTTGTAATATGTTAACAACCGTGATAAGGAGTAGTAGAGGCACGATCTTTTTCAGAGAGCTGTCATTTGGTGCGAGACAGCAGAGAGACACCTTGAACTCGCCTTGGAGTTCTCACAGTGAAGCCTGATAGGAATAGTTGTGAGCGGGACTTCCCGTTACAGAAGCATAAGCGCAGATACAGAATCTGAAACAGAGTGGTACCGCGGATAGATATAATCTCTTCGTCTCTATATTATTATTTTTTATAGAGACGGAGTTTTTTTTATTTCACGGCATATGCCTATCATGGTGCATAACGAACAATGTATGAAAAAGGAGTCATGAAAAATGAGCAGAGAGTATTCTCCAAAAGAAATTGAAAAAAAATGGCAGGATATCTGGGATGATGAAGAGGCATTTAAGGCAACTCTCGATAAGTCCAAGCCAAAATATTATGCATTAGTTGAGTTCCCTTATCCTTCAGGACAGGGGCTTCATGTAGGTCATCCGAGACCATATACAGCAATGGATATTGTATCCCGTAAGAAGAGAATGCAGGGCTACAATGTCCTTTTCCCAATGGGATGGGATGCATTCGGTCTTCCTACAGAGAACTATGCGATCAAGAATAAAATTCATCCCAAGATCGTAACCAAGAACAATGTGGCACATTTCAAGGAACAGTTAAAGTCATTAGGTTATTCCTTCGACTGGTCAAGAGAGATCAACACAACAGATCCTTCTTATTATAAATGGACACAGTGGATCTTCTTACAGCTTTTCAAGAAGGGATTAGCTTATAAGAGCGAAATGCCGATCAACTGGTGTACTTCCTGTAAGGTAGGTCTTGCAAATGAGGAAGTGGTAAACGGTGTATGCGAGCGTTGTGGTGCTCCTGTTATCCGTAAGATGCAGTCTCAGTGGATGTTAAAGATCACAGATTATGCAGAGAAGCTGATCGAAGGTCTGGATCATGTAGACTATATCGAGAAGGTTAAGGTTTCCCAGAAGAACTGGATCGGCAGAAGTGAAGGTGCAGAAGTTAACTTCAAGTTAAGCGGCAAGGATGAGGCGCTGACTGTATATACAACCAGACCTGATACTTTATTTGGTGCTACTTATATGGTAATCTCTCCTGAACATCCTATGATCGACAAGTACAAGGACGAGATCAGCAACTATGATGAGATTCTTGCATATCGTGCACAGGCAGCCAGAAAGTCTGATTTTGAGAGAACAGAGCTTGCAAAGGATAAGACTGGCGCATGCATTAAGGGAATTACAGCAGTGAACCCTGTAAATGGCAAGGAGATTCCTATCTGGGTATCTGATTATGTATTAATGTCTTATGGTACAGGCGCTATCATGGCAGTTCCTGCACATGACGACAGAGACTGGGATTTTGCCAAGAAGTTTGATCTGCCTATCATTGAAGTAGTAGCGGGCGGTGATGTACAGAATGCAGCATTTACAGATGTAGCAACTGGTAAGTTATGCAATTCCGGTTTCCTGGATGGAATGGAAGTTAAGGA
>CAYRAW010000150.1:0-7597 GCA_964422225.1 uncultured Roseburia sp. | reverse complement strand
GATAAAGGTGGGCGCATTTTAATCTCCAGTAAACACTATATTCCAGCAGAGCTTTTTCGATTGGAACTTACTCTTTCACCAGTTCCAGTCCACTGATATCGGAATCGATCACCAGTGAATAGTTAGTATAATACACTACAAAGCCCGGTTTGGAACCGTTTGGTTTCTTCACATTCTTCTTCTGGGTATAATCGATCTCTATCTTCTCCTGCCCTTTTGCCTGAGAATAATAGGCAGCCAGTCTGCCGGCTTCTTCATAGGCGCGGTCTGTCATCTCTGCTCCATTGGTCTTTACGATCACATGGGAACCCGGCATACCCTTGGCATGAAACCACCAGTCATTACCCGTCGCAAATTTAAATGTAAGTTCCTCGTTCTGGTAATTGTTCTTGCCTACATAAATATCAAAACCATCACTGCTGATATAATGAAAAGGCCTGCTGGTGATCTTCACACGCTTCGTACCGCCTTTTCTGCGGATATAACCACTCTCGATCAGTTCTTCCTTAATCTGTACCAGGTCTTCCTCTTTCTGTGCAATATCCAGTGCTGTACTGACAGATGCCAGATGTTCAATCTCTTCCTTCGTCTCTTTCGTCAACGTCGTAAGGGCTTCATAAGTTCTCTTCAACTTCTGATATTTGTCAAAATATTTCTTGGCATTCTCTCCTGCGCTCAATGTCGGGTCCAGAGGAATCGTGATCATTTCATTGGTATAATAATTGAGAGCTTCCAGCGCCTTGGCTCCTTCTTTGGCTCCATATCCGTAGGTATTGAGCAGTTCACCATAGATACGATACTTTTCTCTCTTTGCAGTATCTTCCAATTGTTTCATCTGTAAGTCATATTTCTTCACATTGCGTTCCATAGCTGTCTGCACCACACGTCGCAGATCGACAGAACGCTGTCTGATCCTGGTAATGATATTCTTTTCCGCATAATAATGTTCGATCAGTTCAGACATGCTCTCATAAGAAGTGACATTTGTGTCAGAATATGAGGTCAGTCTGATCGCAGCATATTCTACAGGCTGTTTATTCTCGTACACGACATTTGGTTCGAATCTGCCTTGTACAACATCCTGCATGATCTGGCAAAAGGCATTGCATACAGCAGTCATTTCCGCCTCATTCATATCTGCTGTGGGTTTATCTGCATCTACCCCCGCACGGTAGCATATCTCATGGGCGATGCAGGGTGAAATTCCTGTAAAGCTGCCATAGATCGCCTTAAATACCGGCTTGCTTACGGCTATCAGTACTCTTCTGACCTCATCTGTAGATGCGGTCAGCGGGTCTTCCTTATCCTGAGTATTGGGGATAAAATATTCTCTGCCCGGCAATACCTCTCTGACAGAGCTGACCATCCCTGAGATATGCTTGATACTGTCTATGATCACATTGTTATCATCATAAAAGATAATATTACTGTGCTTCCCCATCAATTCAATGACCAGATATTTTGTGCACAGATCTCCCAATTCATTCAGATGCTCTAACTGCAGCTTAACGATTCGCTCCAGTCCCATAGGCTGTTCCACTGATACAATTCTGGCATTCTGCAAATGTTTACGAAGCAGCATGCAGAAATTCGGTGCAGTCATGGGACTGACCTTGTTCTCCTGTGTCAGATACAACAATGGCAGAGACGCATCTGCCGACATGATCATTCTGATCTGTCCACCGTTATTTTTAACTGTGATCAGTAATTCATCCTTTTCCGGCTGTGCGATCTTATAGATTCTTCCACCAGTTATTTTATCCTTCATTTCTCTTACGATAGATGCTATCGTAATTCCGTCAAAAGCCATCTTTTTCCTCCATAAAAAAGCCACTTCTGTGTGAAGTGGCTTTATCTGATCCTAATTATCAATCAACCAATCGTACATCTCCTGATACTTCAATGCTGACACTCTCCATGAATAATCTGTTGCCATGGCTCTGTCTATGATCTTATTCCATTCACGTTTCTTATCGTAATATATCTTCTCTGCATACCGAATGGTATTGAGCATTTCATGTGCATTGTAATTACAGAAGCTAAATCCCGTTCCCTTACTCTCGTATTCGTTATAGGGTTCCACAGTGTCTTTGAGTCCACCTGTCTCACGTACAATGGGTACTGTACCATAACGAAGTGCCATCAACTGGCTCAAGCCACACGGCTCAAACAGGGAAGGCATCAGGAATGCATCACAGGACGCATAGATTCTGTGTGAAAGTTCCTCTGAATAATAGATATTTGCGGACACCTTACCATGATATTTCCAGTCAAAATGCCGGAACATATTCTCATATTTTTCTTCCCCGGTACCAAGTACGACTAACTGAATCTCATCCTGACACAGCTCATCCATAACGTATGCCACCAGATCCATACCCTTCTGATCTGTTAATCTGGATACGATACCAAGCATCATCTTCTTGTCGTTTTCTTCCAGACCCAGCTGCTTTTGCAGATCACGCTTATTCTTGATCTTTTCCTTACGGAAATTATCTGCCCTGTACTTGCGGATGATATACTGATCTGTCTCCGGATTATATTCGTTATAATCAATTCCATTCACAATACCCCGCAGGTCTTTGCTTCTGGCATTTAACAATCCGTCAAGATGTTCACCGTAGAAAGCTGTCTTGATCTCTTCTGCGTATGTCTGGCTTACTGTAGTGATCGCATCTGCATAAGTAAGTCCACCCTTTAACAGATTGCCATCCTTATAGTATGCTAACTTGTCCGGTGTAAAGTAGGAAGAATCCAGTCCTGTGATATTCTGTACTGTCTTGATATCATATACACCCTGGAACTTCAGGTTATGAATTGTCATAACAGACTTGATCCCACGATAGAATTCGCCTCCGGCAAATCTCTCTTTTAGGTACACCGGCAAAATACCGGTCTGCCAGTCGTGGCAGTGAATGACATCCGGTCTGAAATCTACGACCGGCAAAATAGAGAGTGCTGCCTTTGAGAAAAATACGAATTTGGATATTTCCTCAACTACATTGTCACTGTAAGGTTTAAAACCATTGAAGAATTTCTCATTATCAATAAAATAGTAAGTGATTCCTTCGTATTCAGTTTCCATGACACCTACATATTCATTTATTCCCATAAAATCCATATAAAAATGAGTTCTGTATCTCATCATGGATTTTACTTTATCGCTCATACACATATACTTAGGCAAAATCACTCTACAGTCAAAATATCTTTTGTCAAAATACTTGGGTAATGACCCTACAACATCTGCAAGCCCCCCAGTCTTGATAAATGGTACTCCTTCTGAAGCCACAAATAAAATTTTTTTCATACCTCACTGAATCCCTTCTCTTTTACTTTTAGAAGAATCTACTTAATATCTAAATTATACACCAGATGCCATATCAATGTAAAGAAAAGACTCATAACTTTGTAATTGCCTTATGTCAACGTGAGCACTCTCTGTAATGAAGTCTGATTTTATCTGCAATTAATGCTATAAATTCTGAATTAGTGGGTTTTCCCTTTCCAATATTGATCGTATAACCAAATAACGCATCCAGCGTTTCCATTCTGCCCCTGCTCCATGCTACTTCAATTGCATGACGAATAGCACGTTCTACGCGACTTGGAGTTGTCTGATACTTTTTGGCAATGGAAGGATATAATATCTTGGTAATAGAATTCAACATCTCTACATCTTCTACAGACATCATGATCGCTTCTCTTAGATACTGATATCCTTTTATATGCGCTGGAACTCCTATTTCATGAATCATATCCGTCACATCTTTCTCAAGATTATGTTCCTGTGGTTCCCTATGTTCTTCTCTGGCAGACTGCTGTTCGTATGTTCTGCCTGATGGTACGGTTATCATAATCTGAAATTCTTTATCTTTGGAAATCAGGTCGCTTATCATTCGAAACATTCTTTCATTATCCTGATCTGTAACTACTTTAAGCTGCTCCATTCTATTTTTCTCCATTTCCAACATGTCTCGGCTCAAACTGCTAATAAATTTACACAACTTAACCCGCTACCTGTCTAAATACACCACAATTTGGCAAGCTCCATTATAAGTACGTCACATTTTGAGTGCAACAGCTACTTATCGCAAGAATTGCGGTATTTATGCAGTATGTTCTTATTTCTGCCATAAAAGACAACAAAACAGCCCAGAAATTTGTCCGCCTGCGTCGAATAGGCATGAATTTTTTGGGCTGCTTTTTCATTTTTATCTTTGATTAATCCGCGTAATTCTTCAAATCCTGTGCAAGCATATAAGTTGCATCAATGACCTCTTTTGCTTTCTGCATCTCAGCTACGGCTCCTTCTGCCATCTGCTGACCTTCCGTAGATGCTGCCGCAATCTCCTCACTTGTTGCCGACAGATTGGATATATTCTCAGAAATTGTACCTGTACTGCCTGTAATCTCCTTTATTATGCTTTCTATGGAATTGATAACCTGTAACAACTCTTTCATTTCATCATCAATTGTTTCAAACTTGTTCTTGGTCACATCGATCATTTCTGTCTGTTCTTTGATGGAGCTGGAAGAATGTTCCATGCTCTCCACTGCTTTTTGTGCATCCTCATTTAAATCTTTGATAATATCTGTAATCTTATTGGTAGCGTCCTTAGTCTGCTCTGAAAGCTGTCTGATCTCTTCTGCAACCACTGCAAAGCCTTTTCCTGCTTCTCCGGCTCTTGCAGCCTCAATAGATGCATTTAGCGCCAACAGATTAGTCTGACTGGATATACTCAGGATCGTTGCTACGATTCCCTTAACTTCCTCAGCCCGGTTATTTACCTGTCTGGTAGATTCAGCAGCCAGATTGCTGGCATTTTCTACTTCAGCAGCCTGTTCTTTTAATCCAGTTACCAATTTGGCGCCTTCTGCCACATTATCCATCGTGATGTTGGATTTTTCCATCATCTGCATTGTCTGATTTTCCACAACATCTGTATTTTTCTGTATCTCACTGCACATAAGTGCCTGCTGCTGTATTGCCTCTGCCGTGCTTCCTGTGCTCTGCGCGATATTGCTCATGGATTCGCTGTTACTGTTAATAACATTTGAAAGGGTATCCAGTCTGTCTTTTACATCATCAAAATGTTTTACCAGATTGTCTGCTACCAGTATCATCTTCTCAGAAGCTGCCTTCTGCGTCTGCAGATTTTCTTCATTAAACTGTGTCAAAAGAATGGAAACGTTATAGACCACCATCAGCATGATCGCAATGATCATAAAGTTAAAAAACATATCCGTAACTTTGGTTCTGTTGGCAACTGCAATAATGATAAAATGAATCAGATTGCCAAGGATGCACAAAGCCCCGCCTACGTACAGAAAACGTACATTCAGGTAAATAATACTTGCAGTCAGCAGCGGAATTGCATATGCATAAATGATCGGAGAAAAATCGAGCAGCAAAAATACAAAATAGATACCCGCTGCCACTCCCAGCAATAATTCAGAACATTTCTTGGTCGTTGCATCTTTCATGACCTGCATTGCGATCACTGCACCAATAACAGGCAGCACAATCAGAATTACATACCTGATTGAAAATGCCGTTGCAAGTTTAAATACGGTTCTAAAGATCATAATGGCAAACTGTACCAAAACGACCGGATAAACCTTTTTGTTAGCTCTCAAATACTGTGACTCTGTCATATTCAGTTTCCTCCGTTATTCTTCTTTTCTTTCACATTTCATGGCTACTTTGCGTTCATACATTCTGGCATCTGCTTTTCTGTATATTCCTCTTGCATCGAGGTCCGGTGCTTCCTTTTTGCTGCAAAAACCATAAGCTGCACTCATATTCAGATCAGGATTTCTCCTGTTGCATTCCTTGATTTCTTTTCTATATGCGGCTATCATCTCTTCCATACTGATCTGTGATATATCCTTAATGATCACCGCAAACTCGTCACCACCCATTCTTCCGACTATAGCATATTTACCAAAAACATCCTGTATACACTTTGCAAAACTTTTGATCAATATGTCTCCTTTGTCATGCCCTTTGCTGTCATTCGTCTTTTTGAGATGATTCAAATCAAATGCAATGATTCCATAATTGTCAGAGTCATCAAGCTGATCCCACTCTTCCTCACATTTTCTCCTGTTCGCAATTCCTGTCAGTTCATCTGTATATGCCATCCGTTCCAAAGTATTTTTCCTGGCATTTTCAACCAATACCTGACTGATTTCCATACAGAAATCAACCAACTGTGCCAGAACAAATACCAATACTCCAATACACAGATTACTGATGTACCGTCCTGCATGATCTATCTCAAAATACTTATCCAGAATAAATCTGATAATATCACACAAACCAATAAATATCATAATACCCATTCCAAGTATCAGTGCTTTATTACGTATGATATGCTTCTTAAAGTCATATACAGTTTCTACGGTTACCACGCCAAAAGAGACAATCAGTATTAAATGTTCATATTTGAGTGTCTGCGGCAAATGCACCAGATTCGCAGCCTGCAATACCAACGATACCACAAGGAAAATACTTTGACACGCCAATACCAGATAATACAGAGCCTTCAGAATGTTACTCCTGCGTCTGGTTGCTTCCTCCCAGAAATAAAGCAGCACGAAAAGAGGACTCACATAAAGTGCTATAAATTCCATAAAAACTTTTACACGCAGATTATACGTAAATAATGTGATCAAGTCATAATTACATAATGACCAACATCCTATTCCTATGGAAAATCCTGCCACGCATACTAACTTTCCAAATTTATAGTTGCTTTCCAGAAACACCACACTTACCAATAATAGACAGATTCCAAAAACGATCAGAAAAAGATTCACTGCCAGTGGAACTTTTTTCTGCATAACATAGTCGCGCATTTCATTCGTCGAATTACATATTGTTGGTGTTTCCAGATAGGAAAAGGCATTATCCTCTGTGATCCACAATTGTATCGTCAGGGATTTACCCATATAATCATTGGGCAGACTGATATAATGATATCCATATCCCAATAAACGATTCTGTTCATTAAGTTCTTTGCCATAATGGTATATTTCCTCTGAATCCAGTTCTACACTGACCGCAGAATGAATGGTATATAATCGCAAAGCCGGATTATCTATCACATGTTCAGGCATAGTTACCTGCATTTTGATATAATCCCCCTTATTTCGCACGCTAAAATGAAATGTATCCAGATCGACATCCGAATATATTTCCTGATTCATCTGTATCTCCCAGTCCGCAGATAATTGACAATAATCCTCATCATTATATGCAACACTACGGTTCATTAAATAGATGCTCACTAATAAAATCACAGCAAGTACAATTACACTCACTACCTGGCCTTTTTTTCGTAGTTTATCCATCGCGTCACCTTCATGTCCCTTTTCATTATTTTACCCTTAATTGTGTATGTAATCAATGTTTTTCTGTTAATTCACAAAATAATTCACAAAATAAACTGTCAATAGTTTTCATAACAAATTGACTGTTTCAATTATTTTTTCCTTTTTTTCAAAAAAGCAGTTGACATTTTTCTTAATAATTAGTATAGTAAATGAGTCGGTTGCGAAAGCAACAGTCACACTGATTGTGGGGTCTTAG
>CAYRAW010000149.1:0-7623 GCA_964422225.1 uncultured Roseburia sp. | reverse complement strand
CATATTTAGCACTGGACATTCTGCTTGCTGCGAAGCGCTTCCAGATCAACTGATACAGTCTGAACTGGTCGCGGCTCAAAGAATCTTTTATATCAGCCGGTGTATGGCGGATATCTGTCGGACGGATCGCTTCATGCGCATCCTGTATCTTCTGTCCATTCTTCTTCTCTGTTGTCTCCTGTGCTGCATACTCACTGCCATAGACTTCCGTAATGTAATCTTTTGCCATTGTAACAGCTTCTTCTGCTACTCTGGTCGAATCAGTACGTAAATAGGTAATGATACCCACTGTTCCTGCACCTTTAAGTTCTACACCTTCATATAACTGCTGCGCAAGACGCATCGTCTTTTGCGTTGAGAAGTTAAGAACTTTACTTGCTTCCTGCTGCAATGTAGATGTTGTAAAAGGAAGCGGTGCTTTCTTAATTCTTTCACCCTTTTTTACATCTGTGACCTTATAGTCAGCACCATCCAGTTCCTTCAGTATCTTATTTAATTCTTCTTCTGAAGAAATAGCGGCCTTTCCATCAGTCGTTCCATAGTATTTGGCTACGAGCGGTTTCTTCTCTCCCTGTATCTGAAAGGATGCATCCAGAGTCCAATACTCTTCCGGAATAAAAGCATTGATTTCATCCTCTCTGTCACAGATAATGCGAAGCGCAACAGATTGTACTCGTCCGGCACTTAGTCCTCGCTTGATCTTTGCCCATAATAACGGAGAAATCCTATAGCCAACCATTCTGTCCAACACTCTTCTTGCCTGCTGTGCATCTACCAGACTCATATTGATCTCTCTGGCATTCTTGAGAGATTCCTTGACTGCATTTTTGGTTATTTCATTAAATGTAATTCGGTAGACCTTCTTGTCTGCAAGCTTTAGTGCCACATACAAATGCCATGATATAGCTTCTCCCTCTCGGTCAGGGTCAGTTGCAAGATACACTTTCTCTGCCTTCTTTACTTCTTTGCGAAGTTTTGCCAAAATGTCACCTTTACCTCTGATGGTAATATACTTCGGTTCATAACCATGTTCTATATCAATACCCATCCGACTCTTGGGCAGATCACGTACATGACCATTGCTTGCAAGTACTTCATAATTGGTACCTAAGAACTTCTTGATTGTCTTAACCTTCGCAGGTGACTCCACTATCACTAAATACTTTGCCATAAAGTTACCCCTTATCACATACAATTTGATGATTTTTTATAATCGTGAATCACTATACACCATATTTTTCATTGTTGCAAGTAAAATTAGCAAATTTCACGAATAATCTACAATTGTGTTCTTTTATATTGTCCTCCCACACGCGCTGCCAGACCTTCCAGTTCCAGTTCCGTAATGCCCTGACATATCTGCGAAACGGAATATCCATATCTTCTATCTGCAAGTGCTGTTATGATATCTTCCCGTGTACATGGAAGGACGTCCAGAACTGCCAGTATATCAGCGGCTGTCCGGGATAAATTCTCATATTGTTTATCTGTGGTTTTCTTTATGCAGTCTATCTGCTGCCATCCCATATCCTGCATAATGTCTTCTGCACAAGTTGCAGCCAATGCTCCCTGCCTGAGCAGCCTGTTGCAGCCCATACTCAACTGATCTGTACATCTGCCGGGAATAACATATACTTCTTTTCCCTGTTCAAGTGCCATATCCACCGTGATCAGGGTTCCACTCTTAGGTCTTGCCTCAACAACCAGTATTACATCTGCCAAGGCACTGATGATACGATTTCTCTGCGGAAACAACCCTGCCTTTGGTGCTGTCCCCGGTGAATACTCCGATATCACGCCTCCTTGACGGATCAGATCTTCATACAGAGTCCGGTTTGCTTCAGGATATACAACATCTACTCCACATCCCAGTACTCCATAGGATATTCCACCGGCTTTTAAGGCTGCCCTCTGACTGATACCATCCACGCCTAATGCCATACCACTGATCACTGTGATCTGGTTTTTCCCAAAAAACGATGCAAACTGCTCTGCCACACAACGTCCATAATCACTGTACTTTCTGGCGCCTATCATGGCAACAGACGGTCTGTCAGCCCCCGGAAGTGTTCCTCTGTAGTAGATTCCAAATGGAGGATCCGGTATATTTTGCAGTTTATGTGGAAAATCCCTCATTCTGTAGAAAGTATATTGTATGCCCTTTTCTATATATTCTTTATATAGTTGTTCAGGTATACACTGTTCTTTATGCTTTTTCCATTTCTGTGATATCTTTTGCCCAAACAGAAAAGCAATATCCGCAGGCGCCATCTGATAGGCTTTTTGCGCCGAGCCTGCCAGTTCCACCAACTGATACAGGCGTGTCCTTCCAAGTCCCTGTATTGTCTCCAGCCATACAGCACATGACACTTCGCGAGTTTCTTCTATATTATATGCCATATGTTCAATTTCCTCCGTTCCAATACTTGGAATCATTGGTCCGATAACATATTGCTTCTTTGAGGTGCATACAGTTAATTTGATCTGCCCCTTCCAGATCCGCAATTGTACGGGCAACTTTAATAATTTTATGATAGGCTCTCGCTGACAGATTCATCTGATAAAACACCTGCTCCATCAGTGTCTGTTCCCTATCCCCCAAAGGACAATAGGTGCGTATATCACCAGAACTTAATTCCGCATTAAAACGGTATCTGGTTCCTGCATATCTCATTTTCTGCCGTTCTCTGGCACTTTCGACCCGCTCTCTGATATCTGCGCTGCTCTCATTATGCTCTACTCTGGATAATTGCCTGATATCTACTCTGGGTGCTTCCACTGCCACATCGATCCTGTCAAGTATAGGTCCTGATATCCTGTTAAGGTATCGTTTTACTTCATTCTCTGAACAACTGCACTTATTCCTGTCCGGATAGAATCCGCATGGACACGGATTCATTGCAGCTACCAGCATAAAATCTGCGGGATATGTGAAACTTCCATAGGTTCTGGCAATATGTATCTGTTTATCTTCCAATGGCTGTCTTAATATTTCCAACGCACCTCTTCTGAATTCAGGAAGTTCATCCATGAAGAGCACACCTCTGTGTGCGAGTGAGATAACTCCAGGCTTGGGGATTCTTCCTCCCCCTGCAAGTGCCTGTTCTGAAATCGTATGATGAGGTGACAATACAGGTCTGCGTGTAATTAATGCCTGCTGTGTATCCAATTGTCCTGCTACACTGTAAATAGTAGATACTTCCAGACTTTCCTCCATTGTCAGATCCGGTAAAATCGTAGGAAGCCGTTTCGCCATCATTGTTTTTCCTGAACCTGGCGGTCCGATCATCAGAATGTGATGGAATCCGGCTGCTGCAACTTCCATTGCACGCTTCACACTTTCCTGTCCATTGATATCAGCAAAATCAACATCATACGTTTCCTCTTTATCCGGCTGCACATCTGTACCATAAACTGCCGGAGCAATCATGGATGCCTTGTCCTTCTCCGGTTTGAGCAGATATTCTATCGTCTGCTCTAACGTACTGACTCCAATTACTTCAATTTCTTCAATGATCGCACCTTCTCTGGCATTTTCATATGGTACAACACAACGGGTACATCCACTCTGTTTTGCCTTTCGCACAATGGGTAATATTCCCTTTACAGGTTTGACCTCTCCATTCAGTCCCAGTTCCCCGACGATCAGAGTATTCTCAATTCTCTCAGGGAGAAGATGTCCAAGAGATACCAGCACCCCTATCGCTACCGGTAAATCATATGCAGCACCTTCCTTCCGCATGTCTGCCGGCGATATACTGACAGTAATTTTTTTGGCTGGAATCTCTATATGTGTATTTTTTAAAGCTACTTTGACACGTTCCTTTGCCTCACGCACTTCATGATTCAACAATCCCACCATTTCAAAAGTGGGCATGCCTGTCGACACGTCCACCTCAACTGTAGCAATCAGACTGTCAATCCCACTGATCGCCCCGGTATAAATTTTACTGTACATATGTCCTAACCTCTCTTTTCAAAATATGAGTAGTTATAACATATCAAAACAGTCAGGCTCAAGCCAAATGTAAAAACTCGTACTGAAATGTAAAAACCCGTACTCTCTAAGATTCAAAATGTCTCTCTTCCAACCCCGCCCGAAGCTTCTCCAATGCCCTTTTCTCTATTCTGGACACATAACTTCTTGAAATTCCAAGCATGATCCCAATCTCGCGCTGCGTCATTTCATGTCCATTTACCAGACCATATCGAAGCATGATAATTTCACGTTCTCTTGCATTTAATTTGTTCCGGATCAATTCTGACAGATTGCTTATTTTGTCAGAAGTATCCAGTCTCTCTACGATATCCGACTGTTCCTGTACACAGATTTCCAGCAGATTGATCTCATTTCCCTCTTTATCTGTCCCTATCGGTTCATATAAAGAAATTTCTCTGGTTATCTTCTTCCTGGCACGAAACATCATCAATAATTCGTTATCGATACATTTGGCGGCATAGGTTGCAAGTCTGCTGCCTTTCTCCTGTTTAAAAGTCGATATTGCCTTGATCAGACCAATTGTCCCTACGGATATTAAATCCTCCATTTCTTCCCCGGCACCGACATACTTCTTAGCTACGTGTGCCACCAGGCGAAGGTTTCTTTCGATCAATATCTGGCGCGCCTCCAAAGCTGCCTGAGTATTCTCATCATGCATGATTTGAAGATAACAGGCTTCATCCTGTGCTGATAATGGCTGTTGAAAGGTTTTCAAGGTACGCCCCCGCAAGTCTTTCTACTATTCTATGAAAAAAACTTACTTTCTGTGCCTTTCCACAAAATTTAAATGTAATAGGACATCTTTAATCCAATAAAAAATCAGCTAAAATAACATTACTTACATCAATTCCCTTATCTGTAAGACTGATCCGTCCGTTCTCTCTGCATAAATACCCTGTCTGTTTCCATTTATTAAGCACTTCTCCATAAACATTATCTATCGGCTGTCCATATAACTGCTCAAATTTTTCTTCAGACACGCCCTCCATCATGCGAAGTCCCAGATACATGAATTCTTCCATACATTCCTGTACACTCAGCTTATGGATCTCTTCTTTTACACTGTTTCCATGCAGAATCTGCTGCAGATAGTATTGCATATCGTCTGTATTCTTCCACCTGTAATTATCTACCATGGAAGAAGCCCCCAGTCCAAATCCTGCATAATTGTCACGTATCCAGTATGCACTGTTGTGCCTGCATTCAAAATTCTCCCTGGCATAATTAGATATCTCATAGCGATGATATCCTTTCTGAGCCAGTAATTCTTTTGTCCTGCTATACATCTTCCTGTCCTCATCCTCATCGGGAATGGGAGGATATTGTTTCAGGTTCTGATAAAGCGGTGTTCCTTCTTCAATGATCAGACTATATGCCGAAATATGCTCAGGTTGCAATGCCAGAACACGTTGCAGTGTAAGTTCCCAGTCTTCTTCCTTCTGTCCCGGAAGTGAGGACATCAGATCTATATTAATATTGTCAAAACCAGCCATCCTGGCATCCTGATATATCCCCAGGAATTCCTCATATGTATGAATACGCCCCAGCATTTTCAACTGCGCATCATCTGTTGACTGTAACCCTATGCTCAGTCTGTTGATGCCTGCCTGTTTTAATACAACTAATTTGTCTAAACTGGCTGTTCCAGGATTCATTTCCATCGTTATTTCTGCTTTAGAAGATATCTTGAAATGATCTCTGAGCACTTTCATACATTCTCCTATCTCTTCTCCGTCCAAAATAGAAGGTGTCCCGCCCCCAAAGAACACACTTTGTACAGAATATTCCACATATTGCAGGGATTCCTGCATAATTTCCTTTTTGAGTGCTTCTAAATACTGCTTTCTTGCAGGCTTTGCTGCAGGAGCTGATAGAAAGTCACAGTAATTACATTTTTGCACACAAAAAGGGATGTGGATATACACGCTGAGTGTTTTCATACACATCCCTCCTGATTCCTTCTTTATTTATCATCATCCAATTTCAAAACTGCCATAAATGCACTCTGAGGGATTTCCACATTGCCAACCTGACGCATACGTTTCTTACCCTCTTTCTGCTTTTCCAACAGTTTCTTCTTACGCGAGATATCTCCACCATAACACTTTGCAAGGACATCCTTACGCATTGCCTTCACAGTCTCACGGGCAATGATCTTACCGCCTACTGCTGCCTGGATCGGTATTTCAAACAGATGTCTCGGAATCTCATCCTTTAACTTCTCACACATCTTTCTGCCTCTTTCATAAGCAGAATCCTTGTGTACGATAAAGGACAATGCATCCACTTCTTCATGATTGATCAGAATATCAAGTTTGACAAGTTCAGACTGCTCATACCCTTTTATATCATAATCAAAAGAAGCATAACCTCTCGAACGTGACTTCAGCGCATCGAAGAAATCATAGATGATCTCATTAAGCGGAAGTTCATATTTGAGCAGTGCTCTCGTTCCTTCTACATATTCCATTCCAAGATAACGTCCTCGTCTCTCCTGACATAACTCCATAATGGAACCAATATACTCGGTTGTGACCATGACCTCAGCATTTACAATGGGTTCTTCCATGTAATCTATTTCTGAAGGGTCAGGCAGATTAGACGGATTCGTCAGTTCTATCACTTCACCATTGGTCTTATGAACCTTATAAATAACACCCGGTGCCGTTGTTACGAGATCCAGATTATATTCCCTCTCAAGTCTTTCCTGAATAATTTCAAGATGCAGCAATCCCAGAAATCCACATCGGAAACCAAATCCGAGTGCAATGGACGTTTCCGGTTCGTAATACAGAGAAGCATCATTCAACTGTAATTTCTCCAAGGCATCCCTCAGATCAGGATATTTAGCTCCATCCGCAGGATACAGACCGCAATATACCATTGACTGTACTTTCTTATATCCCGGAAGTGGTGTTTCACATGGTCTGTTCGCATCTGTAACAGTATCACCTACTGCTGTATCCTTCACGTTCTTAATAGACGCCGTAATATAACCTACCATTCCGGCTGTAAGCTCTTCACATGGAATAAACTGTCCGGCTCCAAAATATCCTACTTCTACTACATCTGCTGTGGCACCTGTCGCCATCATGCGGATCGTAGTGCCTTTTGCAACTCTGCCTTCCATAACACGGCAAAATACAATGACGCCCTTGTAGGAATCATATAATGAATCAAAGATCAATGCCTGTAATGGATTGTCCACGCTGCCCTTAGGTGCTGGAATCTTGTGTACGATCGCTTCCAGTACTTCATCAATACCGATTCCATTTTTAGCAGAGATCAGAGGAGCATCCTGTGCTTCAATTCCGATAACATCTTCAATTTCATTTTTGACCCATTCCGGCTGTGCACTGGGCAGATCTATCTTATTAATTACCGGAAATACATCCAGATCATGATCCAGTGCCAGATATACATTGGCCAGAGTCTGCGCTTCAATTCCCTGTGCAGCGTCTACAACAAGGATTGCTCCATCACATGCAGCCAGTGCTCTGCTGACTTCATAATTAAAGTCAACGTGCCCGGGGGTATCTATCAGATTAAAGATGTATTCTTCACCATCCTGTGCCTTATATACCGTTCTTACCGCCTGTGCCTTGATCGTAATGCCTCTTTCA